>NZ_WTKW01000042.1:0-18204 GCF_011378745.1 Pseudoalteromonas sp. Z1A6 | reverse complement strand
ATTATTTTCACTGGTTGCTTCGTAGTGCTTTTTTGTATAAAGGATCTTTTGTTCAATTGCTTCAAAAGCCTCGTCAGTGTGGTTAAGGCGTCGCTTTAGCTCATAGCGTTTACTTAAAAAATCGGCTTTATAAATACTGCGGCTGAATTTATCTAATTTTAAAAACACCTCATCGTTTGCTTCATTTGCTCTCTCGAGTAAATCTTGTTTTATATATATGTCAGCTAACAAAATGAGCGATGCGAGTTGCATGTCGTAAACACCTGCAGAACGAGCAAGCTCAATGTTTTCTTTAGTTAAAGTTAAAGCTTTATCGTAGTTTGCTTGTAAGTACTCAATATTTGCAATTGAGTACTGAGCAAAGGTTAAGCCTTTTTGCATATTAACTTTTTTAAAATAGAGCAATGCTTTATCTAGGTATATTAAGGCATCTTTAGGTTTTTCTACTTCAAGCAATACATTGCCTAAGCTCCAATATGCTTTTGCAGTAAAAAGCCCATCTTGTGTTTGCTCATATGCCGCAACCGCTTTTTTTGCATAATATACGGCTTTGTCTTTTTCGTTTAGATAATTATATGCATCGGCTATTTTTCTAAAAAAGTATCCTTGAGATGCTGAATCGTCATCTTTTAATGCTAATTCTAGCCCCTCTAGTGCAACATTTAGGGTCTTTTTCAATGAATCTGTATCGGTGTAATAGTAAGCAAGTGCTCGTAAAATAATGATTTTTTCTTTAGTTGAATGCTGTTGTAAGCTCTCTTCTAATTTTGTGGCTAGCGTTTGTGCTGGAGCTGGGTTTGGCTCCCTCGCTAGAGACTTGAGTTGTGATTCGAGAAATAATAAATATACACTTTTTTGATTTGGTAACTCTTTGTTCTTTAAGTAATAGGATAAGTGTGTGTTTAACGCTTCGTATTTTTCTTGTCTAAAAAGTAACTCCGCATACAAAGCGGCCGCTTCTAGATGAAGGTTTTCCCAATTTTGCTCTTTGCTTATTTTAAACGCTTGAGTGAGTTTGTCTTCATTTTGAAGATAGTCTAATTCATTCAGTTTTATGTTGTTGATCAGGACTTGAGTCGTGTCAAAGTCTAGCGCATGTAAAGTTGCACTTAATGAGTCGCCGTTAGCTGAGGCAAGCTTACTTAAAAGTAAAAATAAAAGGAGAACAATATACTTTGCCCATAAAGTATTACCTAAAACCTTTATTTGTGTATTGTTAGTCATGTTAATCCTTTGCTGACTTATTTTTATTATTGAAGTACTTATTAACATTACTTAATAAACTTGGGTTTGTACCGTTTTTTTATACTCATCATTGAATAGAAAGACCATAAACGATATCAATTTAATTAATAAAAACCAACACATTGTATAATATAGTGGTTGTAGCTATGTGTTTTTATTAAAAATCTGCGGCTACTTCAAACTCTAATCGTTTATCCGTAATTGGGTGAGTAAATGCTAAGTATTCTGCATGTAAATGTAATCTATCGGCTTTTTGTCCGTAATGTGTGTCGCCTATAATTGGCATGTTTAAACCTAAACTGTGCGCGCAATGTACTCTTAATTGATGAGTTCGCCCTGTTTTAGGATATAACTGTAATCGGGTAATATTGTTATTGCGCTCTAAAACCTGCCAGGTAGTAAGCGAAGGTTTTCCGTGTTTGTAACACACCATTTGGCGCGGTTTATCATCAAAGTCGAGCACTAAGGGTAAATCAATTACTCCGCTATCCTCAGCTACGTTACCATTAACTAATGCGACATAACGTTTATCTATGGTGCGTTCAATAAACTGCTTTTGCAGCGCTTTGTGCACGCGTTTATTAAGTGCAATCATCAATAAGCCGGAGGTCGACATATCTAATCTGTGCACAATTAGCGGGCCTGAAGCCTCTGGAAACTGCGTTTTAATACGCATATACACTGAGTCTTCAATATTAACGCCAGGTACTGATAAAAACTCAGCAGGCTTATTTACCACAAGTAAATCGTCATCTTTATAAACAATACTTAGATCTTTACCCTGAGCTGGGTTGATAAGTAGCGGGTTATCTTCAACATCTAAACCCTGTAGCATGTGCCCAAGTATTGGTTGGCATTTACTGTAACAAGAAGGGTAGTAGTTTTTATGCTGCCTAATTGCTGACTTAGGCGCGGCTCCCCACCAAAACTCTGCCATAGCAAGTGGCTTTAAGTCATGTTTATAGGCGTATTGTAATAATTTAGGCGCTGCGCAATCGCCAGCACCCGAAGGTGGAGTGTGCTCTGGTAGTGCTGCAAATATGGCATTTAAGTCTGTAACCTCAGCATTTGCATTTAAAAACTGGTACTGCGCAAATAACTTTTTTTGTAAGCTTTTAGAAAGCGTTTTACGGCGTTTTTTCAAATGAGCAATTTCATCAGAAATATTGATGTGTGTTTGCTGCAGTGACTCGATTATATTTTGCCAATAGGCTTTAAGTGCTAGCAGTTGCTTTTTTTCTACGATACTTTGCCCTGCAAGCTTATTTTTTAACTGCTCAAAATCACTTTCGCTAAGCTCTAATTCGCCTTCGGTACGTTGTATTTTACGTTGCTGGCGACCGGCTTGCATTACTGCCTGTTGGGCTAATAGTGCTTGTTGGTAGCTTTGTGTTGCATCATCAAGTTTGCTATTAACTTCATGCAGTTGTTCGCTATTTTCTAATTGCTCAATTTGAGCATTAATATCGTTAATTATTTTACTTTGAGCCAAATAGCTATCGTCCTGCAGCTGCATGCTAGAAACTGGCGGTACAAAGTTAATATTGGCTTTATCACCTTCAATTTGCCCCGAGTAAGCACTTAAAAAGCCTAATTGTTGCTTAGTATTTTGCACCACTAAAACCCCAAACATTTTACCGGCATTTTCTGCTTTTAAATGCGTTAACGTTTCAAGTTGTTGCTGTAATTGTTTTGTGGCTGCTACAGCTAATGGTTGCGGCTCGTAATAAAAAGGGAAAGTAAACTTTTCAGGAAGCGCGAGAGAATCGATATTTTGAGAAAATAATGTAAAGCACAAAGCAGAATTTGACATAGAAGTAAGAGAAAAGCATTCAGTAAAATAATTGAGCGCATAATAACATATTCATAGTTAAGCCACTAAAAATCTCGCACTCGCATATTCATAAACACTTTAAAGCGGACATTCATGTTTTATGTATCAGTATGGGGGCGCAGCAAACCTAGGAGTATCGTTTGTTAGTAAAGTCTCAGTAGTAATATATCTATCATTATCAAAATACCTAAGCTTATCGATTCTCAATAATTGAGCGCATTTCGAAACGATGACTTACTTGATAGAGCAGAGGCGAAAAATCAATTTACAGAATAACTGAATATTTAGGAGTTCTATATTATGAGTCAAAATATCGCAAGTTTTATCACTAAAACCCTCGAACAAGCTGGCGTAAAACGTATTTGGGGAGTAACTGGCGATTCACTTAACGGCATTAGTGAAAGCCTGCGAAAAATGGGAACAATTGAATGGCTAGGAACGCGACATGAAGAAGTTGCCGCATTTGCAGCCGGTGGCGAAGCGCATTTATCAGGCGAGCTTGCAGTGTGCGCGGGTTCTTGCGGGCCGGGTAATCTTCATTTAATTAACGGCTTATTTGATTGTCAGCGTAATAATGTACCGGTATTAGCTATTGCCGCACACATTCCTTCATCTGAAATTGGCAGTAGTTATTTTCAAGAAACCCATCCGCAAGAATTATTTAAAGAATGCAGTGTATATTGTGAAATGGTTTCGAGCCCTGAGCAAATGCCGTACCTGCTAGAAACCGCAATGCGACAAGCAATACTAAACAAAGGCGTGAGTGTACTAGTGCTACCTGGCGACATTGCATTAAAAGATATGCCTAAAAACATTACACCAAAATGGAATGTACCAAAACCTGCGATTTATACGCCTGCTTTATCTGATATTGAAGCAATGGCGACTCATCTTAATAAAAGTAAAAAAGTAACCTTATTGTGTGGTGCTGGTTGTAAGGATGCTCACGACGAAATTGTTGCGCTAGCCAAAAAATTACAAGCACCGATTGTGCACGCCATGCGCGGTAAAGAATTTATTGAATACGACAATCCTTACGGTGTTGGTATGACTGGGTTTATTGGTTTTGCGTCGGGCTACCATGCAATGCAAGAAGCCGATACGTTACTTATGATTGGTACGAGCTTTCCTTATCGTGCTTTTTATCCTGAAAATACCACCATATTGCAAATTGATAATCAGGCAGCGTCACTTGGGCGACACGTTCAAATTGACTGTGGCGTGTTAGGGGATACTAAAAATTCAGTGACCACATTGCTTGATTATATTAAAGGTGAACGCACAAGTTCACACTTACAAAAGAGTGTTAAAAACTACAAAGAGTCGAGACAAGATCTCGATGAACTTGCCAGTGGCAAAACGTCGCAAAATTTAATTCACCCGCAATATCTAACGCGTTTACTAAACGATAAAGCAGCAGACGATGCTGTTTTTACTTGTGATGTAGGTACGCCAACAGTGTGGGCTGCGCGTTATTTATCAATGAACGGTAAGCGCCGTTTAATTGGCTCGTTTAATCATGGCTCTATGGCAAATGCGATGTCGCAGGCAATGGGCGTTCAATCTGTTAACAGAGACCGCCAAGTAATTGCAATGTGTGGTGATGGCGGATTTTCCATGTTAATGGGTGATTTAATCTCGCTTAAACAGCTTAATTTACCTATCAAAATTGTTGTTTATAATAATCGCTCACTTAGTTTTGTGGCTATGGAAATGAAAGCCAGTGGGTTTTTATCAAGCGATACTGATTTAGAAAACCCAAGTTTTGCTAAAATTGCAGAGGCCTGTGGATTAAAAGGGATTCATGTGGACGACCCTGAAAAATTACCATCGGCAATGAACGAAATGATGAATCACTCAGGACCTGTTGTTTTAGAAGTCGATACCGCGAAACAAGAGCTTTCAATGCCACCGCAAATCAAATTAGAGCAAGCAAAAGGCTTTAGCGTTTACATGATGAAGGCGTTGATAAACGGCAAAGGAAACGAAATTGTAGAGCTTGCTAAAACTAACTGGTCACGCTAGTTAAGTTACTTCCCTGTTGAGTATTTTTGCTCAATAGGGAAGTGCCAAAGTAATAATCCCCACTGTCATTCTCGACCATTAATAAGTGATGGTTGTTTGTAAGTAATTGAACAAAAATAAAAAATCATATATGGTTTATCATTAAATTAATAAAAATACGCATAAAATGCCTCTGCTTCATAGAGGAGCGGAGCAATAATGAAATGGAAATCGGTTTTACTGTCGCTTGCTGTTTTATGGCTTATTCAAGCTCAGCAAAGCAGTTTACGCACCAGTGAATACGCAAATATAATTTCTGATTTAGATAAGGTTAATTCACTTGGCGAATGTGAGGTTTCGACCGAAATTGCAAGAGAGTGGCCATTATCTTGGGCTATAAGCGGCGCAGAAATTACCGTTAAGAACAAAAATACGTTGTTGACAGCAACAACCAGTAAGTTTAATAAACCAGATCGTAAATTTCTTAGTACACATAATACTCACTACCACTTTACGTGGACTGAAACCAAAAACAACACTATGTTTGCGTCATACATGGACGTAGAAATAGAACCCGCAGGTAAAGTTGCAGGCCTTATAATAGGCAATTGCTCTGACTACCCCGAAGGTCCAAAATTAATAGGGTATTTAGAGCGTTGTAATAGTGTTGTAGAGTCAATTAAGTGTTCGTAAAAGTAGGTATAGAGCGTTGATTAAAATTGAAGACTTTTCTTTAGCATGGCGATGGATTAGCGCATCCCATGGTGATTTTTCTAAAGATACATTAAACAAACTTATTCCGTTGAGTGAAGAGCAAGCAAGAGCATTAATTGCCGCCACACCCATTAACTTTCCGGTTGGCGCAAAAAGATTCGACTCCACAGAAGGAAGTGAATTAACACGGCAATGGTTAAAGGGCTTAGTAAATGATTCGCAAACAATAACAATTTGCTGGGATCAAGAAACAGCACTTACATTACCTTGGCTAATTTTTTGTGATCACTGGGATGATTTTTGCTATCCATCAAGTGATGATATAAATTTTTATTTAGAAAGCGGCGAACTGTTTTTACGCTGGAATCATTATGAGGTTTTTGAGTTTGACTCAAGTGCAATGTAATGAGCTAAAACACTTAGCATTGGTATAAATTGCTACTTGGCAGTTGTTTTTAGCTTAACGATTTACTCGCTTTACTCAATCAAAGTAAAGCGAGTGCTCAGTATAATTTACAAACTCTTTTTAGGCGGAAGAGCTACGTTTGCAAATATTAGTCCTGCAACAAGCGACATAAATATTAAAAACGTTTGTTGGCCTATGTGCTCTGCATATACAAAGTCTTGGCCTTCAATAAGTGAGTTTAAGCCAATATACGTTTTGCTTCCTGGTACTAATACAATTAAGCCTTGCATGGCAACAATAGAGGCCGGCGCATTAGCAACGCGGTTAAACAAGTTACTAAATATACCCACCGATAAAGCACCTACAAACGTACCTAACGTGTAATCAAGGTACATAGCCGAGCCAATACTGGTGCCGTACGCTATAAAGCCTGATGCAATAGACCAAACTGCGTGTTTAAGTTTGGTTCTAAAAATAACGATTAGGCTGCTACAAAGTAAAAATATAGCCAGCCATGCGGTCCACTTTGGTAATGGCTCAGGTTGTACAAAATCGGCTTGCCCAAAAAGTGCAAAGCCAATACCTATGCCAATAAAACCGCCAAAATACAATTTAAAGAGCAGCATAAACGAGTCCATGACTCGCGCAGTACCTGACACTAAATGCCGTGCTGCCAGCTCAGCTAAACCAAGCGCAAGTGCTAAACCGGGTATAAACACAATAATGGCCGAAAGTACCACCAAGCGTATATTTATCTCAGGTGTTATATACACACTTACTGCACAGGCAAGTATGGCTGATATTATGGCCACTAATGGCTCAAGCATATGTGCTACGCGTTTTGAGCGCCCAGACCAAAGCACAAACACATAAACAACTAAAGTAAGTAGCGATGACCAAATAACATCAGTCCAGCTAGTACCCATTAACATTGCAAACGCACCACCAGAAGTTGCAAACGCAACGCCCGTAACAAGTTTATTGTATGGGTTTGGCATTACAAAAATAGCGTCTAGTTGCGCATCAACTTCTTGTAAACTTAGCTTGTCGTCAAGCATTTGGTTTACAAGGTCGTCGGTGTCGGCAAGTGAGCCTAAATCGTGATCGCCAGGGTCTACACGTGCAACGTGGGTGTACTCGTCTTCGTGGCCATCGGTCCAAATAACAAACGTTACAGAGGTTGGCGACATAACAAACGACGATTTAAGTCCTAAGTATGTAGCCACTTCCATTAGGTGGGCTTCTAGGCGGTAAGCAGGCGTACCATACTTGTGAAGCATTTTACCCAATTTAACGATAAATTTGCGTTTTTCTGTAAAGGTTGCAGTTTTCAAATCTTTTTGGACCAAATATTGCGATAACTAAGCTAAAAATATAGACAATACAGCTAAAAATGCCCACGTTCGATGGGCGCGATTTTAAACACTAATTGGTGTGTGTCTAGTCATTTTTAATCTAATTTTTTATTTTTTTCGGCTATCCATTGCGACATGTATTGAGTGCTGCGCATTGTATGATGTTTGAGCATTTGGCCTGTGAAGTTTTTTTCGCGATGAGCGTTTAAATCACTACTTATTGAATCGACTTTTTGAATTAAAGCTGCGCTCAATTGTGCTTTATCGTACAGCGTATTAAGGAGCGTGTTGCCATCTTGCTGCGCTTGTTCAAAGTCACTTTGATTGGTGTACATTTCAATGGCAGCATTGGCAAAGTCATCGGCGGTGTTGGCTATTTTACCCGGCCATGATAAATCGTTATGCATGCCTTCTGCGCCAATATTGGTGGTAACGCTGGGTGTTTGCATAATCATGGCTTCAAGCAATTTACCTTTAATGCCTGCACCAAAACGCAGTGGTGCTAAACATACGCGTGCGCTTTGCATTACATCAAACGCATTATCGGCCCAACCTTTTATTAAAAACCCTGTTTTAGGGTTATTTAGTGCCGTGGCTTTTGGTGGTGGGTAAGAGCCATAAATATGTAGTTCTGCTTTTGGTAGCTGCTTGCGAATAAGTGGCCATATTTTTTGTAGGTAAAGTACAGCATCCCAGTTTGGCGCGTGTCTAAAGTTACCTATGGTCATAAAGTGCTGGCGCTGCTCAAACGTTTTTGTACTTGTAGGCAGTGAGCTTAAATCAACCATAAACGGTAAATGGTGTAATAGGCTTGGCTCTATTTTAAATACGCTGTTTAGCAGGCTCATTTCATAACTTGAAATAATTAAGCTCAGGTCGCAGCGTAAAATAGCGGCAATTTCGCGTTTTGCTATGTCTGAGTGTAAATCGCTGGTTGTAAACTCACGCTCACCTTTAAACGCTTCGTGGCGAGCGTTACGCAGACATTGTAAATCTTCGGTATCTAAAATTTTAATTGCGTGTGGGCAATGTTTATCGACGCGCCAGCCAAATTGTTCTTCCATCATAAAACGGTCAAACATGACTATATCTGGATTATAGGCTTTAACGTATTCGTCAAAGCTGTCGCAGTTTAGTGCAATGCTTTGACTGGTTATACCGAAGTCGTCAAGATTTACCATGTGATCGGTGCGCTGCGCGGGCGTTGCAAATTCAACGTCCCAGTTTTGCGCTCTAAATGCATTTAATAACGACATCATGTGCGTTCCCGCAGCAGACGAATTTGGCTCTGGCCATACGTAGCCAATTACCAGCACTTTTTTCATTGGCTAGAATCTCTAATTTGTAAGTTTACATTTACCAGTGTTTTTACTGGCGGGGCTGTATTTTGTAGTAGCTCTTGTAGTATTAAAAGGCACCGCTTGGCTATATCAGTTGTACTTATAGCCACAGTGGTTAAGTGATCATTTATAACCGCGCTATTAGGAATATGGTGGCAGCTCACCACTTTAATACAGTGATGTGTTAATGAGTTAATAGCAGCAATAACACCTTGAGCAATAATATCGTTTGCACACACCACAGCGTTTAATGTGGGGTTGTGTTTATATGCTTCTATAAATGCATTTTTAGCGCTAAGGGCTGTGTTTACTGCGCAGTGAATGGGTGCTAATGGTGTAATGCTGTGCTGCGCGCAAGCGGTATTAAAGCCACTTTGTAGTGCTTGTGAATCACTTAAAGTAAGTTCACTGCCTATAAATGCAATGTTTGTCACGCCTTGTGAGAGCAAATGCATACTGGCTACGTGGCTGGCTTTTTTATAGTCGGGTAATACACAAGGAGCTGCGCTAAAAGGCACTTCGCTCATTACGGTAATTACTTTGTGTTGCGCGCTGAGCGTATCAAGCCATTTGGGGCAAGTACTAGCAACGGGGCAAATAATAAATGCAGCAGCGTTGTATTCTTTTAAGTTTTTAACTGCGTTTGCTTGTAGTTCAAGACTATTATTACTGCTTACAATCATGGCTTGTAAGCCATTGTCGTTTAACAAAAGTTGTAGGCTGGTAGCAAGGTGTGCCATAGCTGGGTTAGTTAAATCGTTTATTACTATGGCCACTAAATTTGAGCGTTTTGAGCGCATAGCAGCGGCATCACGATTATAAACGTATCCTAGCTCATCAATCGCTTTGAGTATTTTTTGTTTACTTTTATTGCCCACTTTATCGCTTTGGGTAAGCACCAAGGATACGGTTGATTTTGATACACCAGCACGCTCTGCAACATCAAAAATAGTGACTGATTTGGCTTTGTTATGCATTGTATTTTAAGTACCGCAGTGGTGAATAAATAGCGCTGTAGTTTAGCTTAATCAGCACTATTAAGTCATCTTTTAGAGGTGTTTAACTTACCTTAATACTTTATGAACAAAGCAAAACGTGTTTATATACGCCTATAAGAGTAAAAAATAACAAAAGGATAAAAACATGAGCGCTTTTAGGCTGTTAGTTGCCTTTATTTGTTGTGCGGCATTAGTACCAACAAGTTACGCCGAGCAGGGCTATCAAACCCCATCACCTGAACTTGCAGCATTGGTTGACGCTAAGTTAGCACCCACTAGTTACTTATCGAGCGATGGCCAGTGGCTAGCGCTTTTTGAACGCAAACGTGTAGTAACCCTTGATGAACTTGCAAAAGAAGAGCTTAAGCTTGCTGGTATTAAGCTAAATCCCGCTAATTTTTCGCGCTCTCGTGTGAGTGCCAAATTTAGCGCTGTGGAGCTAAAGCATGTTCAAAGCGGGTCGGTTATTAGTATTAATAACTTACCTAATGGCATTATTCGCTCACCTAAATGGTCATCTAATAGTAAATATTTAGCCTTTGTTGTTGAGCAACCAACCCAAGCCAACTTATGGCTTTACAGCGTTGAAACCAAACAAGCAAAAGAGCTTTCAAGCGCTGCATTAAATTCGGTATTAACATCATCACCTTATAAATGGCTACCAGATAGCAGCGCCATAGTTGCAAACCTCGCTGTTAATTTTGGCAAGCCTAGGCTTGAAAATAACAGCCAAAGTGTAGTGCCAGTTATTCAACAAAGTACCGGCGAAAAAGCACCAGCACGTACTTACCAAAATTTATTAACAAGCCCGTTTGATGAAGCGCAATTTAAGTTTTACGGCCAAGGGCAATTAGCTTACGTAACACTTGATGGCAATACACAAGCAATAGGTAGCCCTTCTTTATTTAAATCGTTTTCGGTGTCACCTGATTCTACCAATATTTTAGTAGCCGGTATTAATGAGCCGTTTTCGTATCAAGTGCCTTACAGCCGATTTGCAAGCACATGGCAAATATGGGGCATGCGCGGCTATGCATTAGCAGAGCTGGCAAAACAGCCACTTGCCGATAATATTCCGCAAGGTTATGACAGTGTACGCACTGGCCGCCGAGACTTTAAATGGCGAGCCGATCAAGGCGCTGAAGTTATTTGGGCCGAGGCGCAAGATGGCGGCGACATGAAAACCGACGTTGAGCACCATGATTATATTTACAGCTTACGTGCACCTTTTAAACGCGAGCCTAAATTATTTGCCAAAGTAGAACGCCGTTACTCTGGTATTGAGTGGGGCAACGAAAACGTAGCCATGCTGACAGACTGGCGCTTTAGCGATCGCCAAGTTCGTACTTACATAGTGCAACCACGAGATGCCGACAGAAACCGCGTTTTATTTTCAGAGCGTAGTTACAACGATGCGTATAAAGACCCTGGTAATGCAATTTACGAGCGCAACGATTTAGGCGCAAACGTTATTAAAATTGTAGGTGGGCGTTATATTTACCTGCGTGGTAATGGCGCATCAGAGCAAGGCAATGTGCCGTTTTTAGATCAATACGATGTTAAAACAAATAGCAGCAAGCGTTTATGGCAATCAAAAGCGCCATACTATGAGCGTGTACGTGCACTGCTTGACGACGAAGGTGAGCGATTTATTACTATTCGTGAATCTAAAACTGAGCAACCTAACTTTTTTATACGCGATTTAGGCAACGACACGCTAACGCAGCTAACTACATTTGCTCACCCGTACCCTGCATTTAAAGGCGTAACTAAAGAGCAATTACGTTATAAACGCGACGACGGTGTTGAGCTTTCAGGCACGCTTTATTTACCACCAGGGTACGATAAAACACAAGGCCCGTTACCTGTACTTATGTGGGCTTACCCACTTGAATACAAAGATAAAGCCGTAGCATCGCAAGTACGCGAATCGCCTTATGCATTTACCTACATTGGCTATTGGGGCCCAATGCCTTACCTTGCTAAAGGGATTGCCGTGTTTGACGACCCTAAAATGCCAATAGTGGGTATTGATGGCAGCGAGCCAAACGATAATTTTAGAGAGCAGTTAGTATCAAGTGCGCAAGCCGCAGTTGATGTATTAGTTAAAAAAGGTATTGCCGATAAAAATAAAATAGCCATAGCAGGGCACTCATACGGTGCATTTATGGTTGCTAACTTGTTGGCTCATAGCGATTTATTTAAAACGGGTATTGCCCGCAGTGGCGCGTATAACCGCACATTAACGCCGTTTGGTTTTCAAGGAGAAGAGCGTGATTTTTGGCAAGCACAAAGCGTGTACGCTAATATGTCGCCGTTTTTCCATGCTGAAAAAATTAACGAGCCAATGCTAATGATCCACGGTCAAGAAGATCCTAATTCGGGTACTTTCCCAATGCAAAGTGAGCGCATGTACGCTGCACTTAAAGGGCTAGGTAAAGACGTGCGTTTAGTAATGCTCCCTTACGAGGCACATGGTTACCGCGCACGTAAAAGCTTATTACATGTATTGTGGGAACAAGAACAATGGTTAGATAAGTACTTGTTAAATGATACAGCAGAGCCAGTAGAGGTCATTACTGAACCCGTGGTAAGTATTGGGCAATAGTAATAAACATGAGTAAGCAATAGCGCGGCTAACTTTTAGCCGCGTTTTTGCTTTTTATATAAGAGTAAATTAATGATTGATGTAGCAGCACTTGCGGTTTTTATTCCTACGTTCTTTTTTGTGTCGATAACGCCAGGTATGTGTATGACCCTTGCCATGACACTCGGTATGAGCATTGGCGTGCGCCGCACATTATGGATGATGATAGGTGAGCTGTTAGGCGTAGCAACCGTTGCCATAGCTGCGGTATTAGGCGTTGCAAGTATCATGCTAAATTACCCAGATGCATTTGCCATTTTAAAGTGGGTAGGCGGTGCGTACTTAATTTATATTGGCGTTAACATGTGGCGAGCCAAAGGCAAAATGTCGGTTGATACCTCAAAACCAAATGACGTAAGTAGGAAGTCGTTATTTACGCAAGGTTTTGTAACCGCAATTGCTAATCCTAAAGGGTGGGCGTTTATGATCTCACTATTGCCGCCGTTTATTAGTGTTGAGCATGCAGTAGCTCCTCAGCTTTTAGTGTTGCTTGGTGTAATAATGGTCAGCGAATTTGTATGCATGTTAGCTTATGCAACAGGTGGCAAAAGCCTACGTTTATTTTTAGCCCGTGGCGATAATATTAAATGGATGAACCGAATAGCGGGAAGCTTAATGGTACTTGTAGGTATATGGTTGGCGATTGAGTAAAATAAATAATGGTTGATATTATCAATTAATTTGATGTAGTTGATTTTGTCATCTATTTAACGCTTAAGGCATGCCCAAAAATGAGTACACCCGTATCAGCAAACCCAGTAATGGTTGAGCCTAAAAAAACGCCTCTTATTTATAAAATACTGGTAATAATGAGTGTTATTACTCTAATCGGCGGTACTCTAACTGGCATTATGACTTATGTGAATGTGGGTGTTACAGAGCATTTTTATGCCGACTGGTTTACCTCGTTTATAAGTGCGGTATTAGTTATGGCACCTATTAGTTTTGTAATGATGACCTTAATACATACGCTAGTTAATAAGTTATTACTTAGGGCGTATTGACCTTTGGTGGTTGAATTTGCAGCAGTGTGTTTGGTTTTTAGGCAAGGCAGAGCCTATGTAGTGTGGTTATTCCCCATAAATAGGCGATAACGCAGCATAAATACCAAACATGCGCTGCCCGAAGGGTTCTTTCTAGGGACTATTAACTCTTTGTTGCTCGGTTTTTACTTAGCCCACTAGGTTACAAACCTCGCGCCGTGATTTAATCGCCCCTAGATTGAACAAATTTCAATCCACAAAGATAAACACGCCCTAGTAGCGAGCTAAAACGTAACTTAGTTATTAGTGTTTTTATGGCGTTGATAATGGAGTCGGTGATGGCGTTTGTTACCGCTACTAACAATATTGGCTATGCAGATATGCGTGCATTTGTAACTGGATGGACTGAAGGGCTATTAGCTGCATTACCAATAGGTTTAACTATAATGCTGATAATGTCGGTTACAGTAAAACCTAAAATAGAACGCTTTTTAAAAAGCTAATAACAAAAAAGAGCCAATGGCTCTTTTTTGTTATTTAGTGTTTAGCTGCTAGCTAAATTGCGCCATTCAAAAAGGGTGCTGTTCGGCTTATTTTAGATTGAGCTACATCGGTAGGTTTACCTTGCGCTACAATTAATCCGCCTTCATCGCCCGCACCAGGGCCTATATCAATAACCCAATCACTATTACTGGCTACTTGCATATCGTGCTCAACCATAATAACCGTGTTGCCGGCATCAACGAGTCCATTTAATTGCACCATTAACATGGCCATATCTTTAGGATGTAGGCCTGTGGTTGGTTCATCTAAAATATAGAGGGTATCGCCGCGTTGTGTGCGCTGTAACTCTGTGGCAAGTTTAATGCGCTGCGCTTCACCGCCCGAGAGTTCTGTAGCTGGTTGCCCCAAACGTAAGTAACCAAGGCCCACTTGCAGCAACGCATTTAGCGCGCGTAAAATAGCGGGTTCATCGGCAAAAAATGTATGCGCCGACTCAACTGTTAAATTAAGCACATCGGCAATGGTTTTATCCTTGTAAGTAACTTCAAGTGTTTTTTCGTTATAGCGTTTGCCGTTACACACAGGGCAAGGCGAATACACACTAGGTAAAAATAAAAGCTCTACGCTTACAAAGCCAACACCTTCGCAGTTTTCGCAGCGACCTTTTTTTACGTTAAACGAAAAACGACCTGCATCGTACTTACGTGCTTTTGCCTCTTTGGTATTCGCAAACAGTTTACGAACATGATCGAATAACCCCGTGTAAGTTGCCAGGTTAGAGCGAGGTGTGCGTCCAATGGCTTTTTGATCAACCGTTATTAGGCGTTTTATATGCTCAATGCCTTGAGTAATTTTGCCCTCGGTTGTTATATCGAGCTCTTGATCGAGCAGTTCGGCTTCGTCTGTAGGTATTTGTGGCAGCGATTTTTGCCCAAGTGCATCGTAAACAAGTTCAACTAAAGCTTGGCTTACTAAACTCGATTTACCAGAGCCAGACACGCCCGTAACGCTTGTAATAACACCTAGTGGAAATTCTACATCGAGTTTTTGTAAATTATTACGCTCAATACCGGTAAGCTTTAACCATGCTTTTGCGCTGCGTTGTGGTTTGTTACTTTGGCTTAAAAGCTTTTCATCATTTTTAAAAAGGTATTGGCTAGTGTGCGAGCTGGTCACTTTTTGCAAGCCTTCAACAGGGCCGCTATAAACAATATTACCGCCGTGAGTACCTGCATTTGGGCCTACATCAACCACCCAATCGGCGTGGCGAATAACACTTACGTCGTGCTCAACCACAAATACTGAGTTACCCGCTGCTATTAGCTCATCTAACGCGGCTAATAATGCTTGTGTATCTGCCGGGTGTAAACCTGCTGAAGGTTCATCTAATACATAAACCACCCCAAACAGTTTTGAGCGAATTTGCGTAGCAAGCCTTAGGCGCTGTAATTCACCAGGCGATAATGATGGGGTGGTGCGTTCAAGCGATAAATACCCTAAGCCAAGTTTGGTAAGTGCTTCAACTCGTTTAAGAATGTCGCTGGCTATACGCGTTGCTACTATGGCTTTTTCTGGGTTAGCAGCGTTGTTTTTAGGCTTTTTGTTAGCCGCAATACTAAGGGTTTGAGCCAGTTCACTTAATGTTAGCTGCGAGATTTCGCCAATATCAAGCCCAGCAAATTTAACCGATAGCGACTCTTTTTTCAGTTTTTTGCCATTACACCGTGGGCATGGTGATATTTGCATATACTGCGACACGCGCTTTTTAGTACGTGGGCTTTGAGTGCTCGCAAACGATTGTAAAACAAAACGTTTAGCGCTCGAGAATGTACCCATGTAACTTGGGCTTTCTTCATTTTTAATAGCCGCTTGTGTTTGCTCAAGTGTGTACTCAGGAAATACCGGCACCGTAGGCGTATCGTCGGTAAATAAAATCCAATCGCGTGCTTTTTTAGGCAGAGTATTCCAAGGTTTATCAATATCGTAACCTAACGAGGTTAGTATGCGGCTTAGGTTTTTACCTTGCCATGCTGGTGGCCACGCGGCTATTGCGCGTTCTCTAATTGATTTAGTGGGGTCGGGCACTAGCAGCTCTTCGGTAACGTTAAATACACGGCCAATACCGTGGCATTCTGGGCACGCGCCTTGCGGGGTATTAGGCGAAAACGCATCGGCATAAAGTATACCTTGGCCTTTTGGGTATTCACCTGCGCGCGAGTACAACATACGTAGCGCGTTAGAAATAGTGGTTACACTGCCCACAGATGAGCGTACCGACGGCACACCCCGTTGTTGTTGCAGTGCAACAGCAGGTGGCAGCCCTTCAATTGAATCGACATCGGGCTCATCTACTTGATCTATTAATCTGCGTGCATAAGGCGAAACCGAATCAAGATATCGATGTTGCGATTCGGCAAATAATGTTCCAAAGGCTAGTGATGACTTACCCGAGCCCGATATACCGGTAAAAACAACAAGTGAATTACGGGGGAGATCTACATCCACATCTTTTAAGTTATGAACACGTGCGCCTCTTACTTGAATGCTGTGCTCAGGGTTTAATAAAGCCGATTGTGCATTATTAACCGCTTGGGGACTTTTAGGTGTGGTTGGCATGTAGTTTACTCCTGTTTAATAACCTTATGATTACGCGAGCTTTTCAAGGTATAAACCTTACAGTAGTCTCACTGAATGTGCGCTTATTCAAAATATGCATTAAATTATGATTATTGTGCGTTTACATAATAGGTAAAAACTGAGAGTATAAATTTTCAACGATTGTTTTTAAAAACACAATTTAATAAAGGGAAGTTGCACTGTGTTTAAAGCCTTAGTTTTGATTTTTATCGTGTTTTCATCGGCAGTCGCTGCCAACACCTCAAACACTCTTAATAATGTATTAAATGTTGATCGTGCTATACCCCGCAGTATTCATTTATCGTTTCCAAACGATAACAAAATAACGCCTAAAAAATCTGACTTCACAATTTTAAATTACGTTCTTATGAGCAATAACGAAGGCGAGCGCTGGGCAGTTATTACGCTAACTAATTTATCGTCAGGCAACCGCGAGCTCAATCAAGAACATTTATTAGCATTGTTTGCAGATGGCAGCAGATTAACGCCAATAGAATTTAAGCTCGGTTTTAAAGGTAGTGAAACACAATCAGTCACCGTCTCGTTTGCCGAGCATAAGTTTCCTATTTTAAGTGTGTATTCGAGTAACGAGCTGTAATTATTATTAGTGCGATCATGCTGCCTTAGGTTCTTGTTTTAAAGTTAAGGAATTACTATGAAATTTGAAGATGCGCAACAAAATATGAACCTCGCATATTTTGGTGGTGGAACGGGCGTATTAGTGTCTGGCTTGGTTTGGTGTATAGCTGGCTTTGTCGCACTACTGCATTCAAATCAAGTAAGTATGCTTACTTTGTTTTTTGGTGGCATGTTTATACATCCTTTAGCCATATTACTTTCAAAAGCGCTTAAACGCTCTGGCAATCACGACCCTAAAAACCCATTAGGTAAATTGGCCTTAGAAAGCACTATTATTTTATTTGTTGGTTTGTTTTTAGCGTTTTACGTAGCAAAACTTCAAGCTGAATGGTTTTATCCAATAATGCTGATGATAATTGGTGTTCGTTATTTAATTTTTAACACCTTATATGGCATGAAAATCTATTGGATTTTGGGTGCTTTGCTTATGTTTTTTGGCATGTTATGTATTATATTAAATGCCAATTTTGTAATTGGCGCATTTATTGGCGGGATAACCGAAATACTATTTGCGCTAGTGATATTTGCCCAATCGAAAGGGCTGGTTTTAAAAACTGAATAACAAGCGGTCATAATGGTAAAAGTAGTGTGCTGTTGGCGGTGTTTGTCAAACTAGTTGTCGCGATCACTTCGTTATGCACTCTCCACTTTAACGGTTTCACGTTCAGGGTTTAGGTGCACTTCTTCTGGTAAATCACATTGCAAAAACGCCAGTAGATAAACCTTTTCAAAAATTTGCTTGGGAAAAGTAGTCTTTATTATAGCTAATTAATATTAGCTATAATTTTTTGGTTTTTTAGGCGCTTTGGAGCGACTGTGGATTAGCTTCCTAAGGCGGAAATGGGCATAAAGCGACTTGAAAATTCATCTCTAAATGAGTAGCCAGACCTATGATTTA
>NZ_WTKW01000419.1:0-3256 GCF_011378745.1 Pseudoalteromonas sp. Z1A6 | reverse complement strand
TTGGCGGTTTTTATTAACGCTAAAACTTAGTATATTTAAGTAAGCGCTTAGCTTTGAAAATTAAGCAACTGCTTGCTCTAAAATTTCGCGGCTTTCTTTAAGCGTAATAGCTTGGTTTTCACCAAGTGCTAGCATGCCGTGTGCTTCAAGTTTGCCAATAATATTGTCAATAGCAGCGGCTTTATCATCGCCATGTTCAGTAAGCTGGGTCGCTACGTCAAGGCTGTGGTAAAACGCTTCAATTGCTAAAATTGTTTTCTCAGCTAAGTCGTCAGATTGCTCAAGACCAAATACGTTTTTACCCATTTGCTCTAGTTTTGCTTTTTTAACTGCAAATTGGTTGCGCAGTAAAGAAGGCTGAACAATAGCAAGTGAGCGTGCATGGTCAACACCGTAAGCGGCTGTAAGCTCGTGGCCAATCATGTGCGTAGCCCAATCTTGCGATACACCAGAACCAATTAAACCATTAAGTGCTTGGTTTGCTGCCCACATAAGGTTTGCGCGCCATGCATCGTCTTGGTTTTCAAAGTTATCGCCTAATGTTTTAAGCGTTCTTAAAAGCGCCTCTGCGTAACCTTCTTGAACCAATGCTGTTTCAGGGAATGTTAGGTACTGCTCACACGTATGAACCCATGCATCTACTAAACCATTTACAAGTTGGCGCTGTGGTAATGTTTTCATTACATCAGGGTCCATAATCGCAAACTTAGGTTGTACCGCAGGAGACATAAACGGAAGTTTTTGTTTAGTCGCAGCTTTGCTCACAACAGAACCTTGGTTAGACTCAGAACCTGTAGCTGGAAGCGTAAGTACTGCCCCAATAGGTAATGCGCTAGTTACTTTATGCTTACCAGTAGGAATATCCCAACCTTCGCCATCGTAAACGGCAGATGCTGCAATGTATTTAACGCCGTCGATTACTGAACCGCCGCCTACACCTAGTACAAAGTCTATATCTTGTTCTTTACAAATTTTTACTGCTTGATCTAACACTTCAATTGTTGGGTTAGCGCCAACGCCCGAAAACTCAACCCAGTCAAAGCCTTCAAGTGCTGCTGCAACTTGGTCGTACACGCCGTTCTTTTTAATTGAACCGCCGCCGTACACTACAAGTACTTTTTGATCCTTTGCGATCAAATCAGTTAGTGAGGCAATTTGTTCTTGGCCGAACTGGATAAGTGTTGGGTTTACGTAGCTAAATTTCATTATTTTGCTCCTAGGTGACGGTTAAATACTAAATATAATGCTTAGTTACTAACTAAGCTAAACTTCAATGAGTGCATATTAGTGGCAAAACAAACATAAAAAAAGCCCAATAACTCGCAAAAGCTTGCCTAAAACTGTCAAGATTGATATTTTACGCAAAATTCGTACGATAGTAGAAGTTTTAATGTCCTCAATAGCCAACATGATGCAAAAATTTGCAGAGCACAATAATTTACTTAACTTTGAAGGCAACATGGAAACCATTATTCCAGGTGTGTATTTTCATCGTGCAAGTAAAAGCTCGCCGCGCCAACCACTTATATATAACTCAGGTATTATTATTGTTGGGCAAGGACATAAGATAATTCATTTTCCTGATCATCAAATAAAATATGGTGAAGGCGACTACCTTGTTTTAGGTGTACCTGTGCCACTTGAATGCGAAGCTTTTACCGATAACAACCTGCCTGTTATGGGGATTGTTATAGATATAAACCCGGTAATGTTACATAAATTAGTAAACCAAATTGGTACACATAAGCCATTCACCACTGGGCAAATGAGTGGGGTTCAATCGGCTAAAATAGATGGCGCAATGGAGCAAGTAACCCACCGTTTACTTAGCGTGCTTAATAACCCTATTGAGGCTGATGTTTTTGGCGAAGATATAGTAAAAGAATTGGTATATCGTGTACTTTGTGGTCCACAAGGACATACTTTAATAGGGCTTGCTATGCATGATGGGCATTATGCGCGTATCGCCCGTACGCTCTCAACTATGCACAGTAGTTATGCCAATCAAATTACAGTTGAGGGGTTGGCTGAAGATGTAAACATGAGCGTATCGTCGTTCCATCGTGCTTTTAGGCAAGTAACATTTGAGTCACCTTTGCAGTATTTAAAAAAAGTACGCTTAGCTAAGGCTAAAGAGCTTATAACCAGTAGTGGAAGCAAAGCCAACGAAGCCGCATTAAAGGTTGGCTATACCAGTCCATCGCAATTTAGCCGCGAATTTAAACGCCACTTTAATAAAACCCCCAGTGAAATGTTAATTCAACTACATAACTAGGTAATGGTTTTAGAGATGTAAATTAACCGAGAGAGTCAATCTTAAGCACTGCTTTTTTTGGTGTTTAGCAAAGCTTGCTTAGTAAATTGGCGATTAATAAGTTGGCTAAAAATAATAGTAAATAACGTTGAGAAAATGGCAGCTGTTGCGTACACCTGCCAAATCATAAAGTTATGTTTTAACATAAACGCAATCACCGCAAAAAATACACACCCACCTAATGAACCAATAATACCGCCATTAAGAATTTTAAACGTTGAGGCTTGTTTGTCACTAAAATGGGCAACACTGCCCATTACCGCTAAAATAACCGGAAAGGTAGATATTAACCCGCTCCATGCAGACCCTATATGCTGCGATATAAACGTAACAAGCACGATAAAGCTCGTCACTAATATCATTTTTACCGGAAGCTCCCAGCGGGCATTTAATGGTTTTGCATCAACTGATATATTTAGCTTTGTAGAGATAATAGTTAAACCGAGTAAAATACAAAGCGAAACCACACTCGCCACAATAATATTCACTGGTAAAAATAAAGTAATAACGCTAAATACGCACCAAATACTCAACGCTGTAAAAAGCGATTTAAGCATTCCAAATCTTCGTGATACAACCAAGTAACTAAAACAAAATAAGCCTATACCGCTCATACCATAAAGAGAGGCCACCGCTGAGTTAGCTGCAAATAATTTACCTTGCTCTAATGCTATAAAATAAGAAATAGGCCCAGAGGTAATAGGCAAGCCAGGAATTATGCCGCTAACAAAACTACCAAAGCGTTTTTGGGCGAATGTTATTAGTAAAATAAGCAAAGGTGCAATTATGAGTTTAAGCAGCATAAATAACAATAAAGTATGAGAATTGAAATTAAGTCTACGTGTCTATACCTACATTGTAGAGTGAATAAAAATCATGTATGTAGCGTAATTTTTTTTACCTGTAAATATTAACTAATTTATCAAAACACTGATTAATAGT
>NZ_WTKW01000418.1:0-3259 GCF_011378745.1 Pseudoalteromonas sp. Z1A6 | reverse complement strand
ATGTCTGTATTTGTTATTTAAATATTCAAAGTAAATTTGATTGCTATTTTTAGTATATATTTTGCTTTACATACCGTTCTGTTTTTTCAATCGAACTGATTTAAATAATCAATTTTAAGATATCATTTTTATTTTTTATAATGTATGTATTAAACCAAACATCATTAAATAAAGGTAGGTTCACCGTGAAGTCTCTAAATTGCGCAACAGCTAATTCAGTTAACAAAACAGCGCAACCAAAAGTTGCACTGATTGCTGAAGGTGGCGGGCAGCGAGGGATCTTCACAGCTGGCGTACTTGATGCGTGGTTAGAGCAAGAATATGACCCATTCGATTTATTCATTGGCACCTCTGCAGGTTCGCAAAACTTAACTAGTTACTTAGCGCGTCAAAAAGGCTATGCCAAACGCCTAATTAGAGGGCTTTCGCGTAACAAACGTTTTTTTCAGCTTGGTCGCGGATTAGTGGGTAAACACATAGTTGATTTAGATTGGTACTTTGACAAAACCACTGAGGTAAAAAGAGCCATAGATTTTAAAACAGCTAAAACGAGTTTGGGCGCGCGTGAGCTACTTATAACAGCCACTAATGCACGAGACAGAAAAGCATATTACTTATCGCCAACAGGTGAGAGTGGCCAATGGCGTGATTTGTTAAAGGCTTCTAGCGCACTCCCGTTTTTATACAAACAAGGTGTAAAGTTAACACCTTGGTTAAACGCAAAAGCAGCTAACGAAATACACCTTGCTGAAGAGCAAGTACAGAGCGATTTTTATCTAGACGGCGGTTTAGCAGCTCCATTACCAGTACGTGAAGCTTACAACCGAGGCGCTCGTAAGATTGTAGTAATAAGAACGGTTGACGCTAATTTTCAAGCGCAATCTGCATGGGTACAAAAGCTAAGAGCATTTGCTATAGCATCAGGCTATTGTCCAAAAACATTGGACTACTTGATACAGCATGAGAAAGCGTATTTAGATGAGCTTGAGTTTATTGCAAATCCACCAAGTGATGTTGAAATAATACAAATTTTTGCAGACGAAAAACTGCATAGCAAATTATTAGGTAGTTCAAATAACGATTTACGTTTTGATCATAAATTAGGCTTAGATGCCGGTCGCTCATACTTAGCAATGCAAAATTTACAGATTAACAGCAACAACCATTACAGTGCACCTACACAATACAGCTATAACTAATTAAATATAATTACAAAATAGCGCATAACTTTATGCGCTATTTTTTTGCCATTCTTAATCCTCATTACGCCTCATATAAACCTTACTGCATCAAAATAAAAACTATTGCATCCCGCACCTATGCGTAAAATAAAATACTGAATCTTAAAAAGATATTATTGATTTTTTAACTAATCAATATAAAGTGTAGGTGTGATTTATTATTCACATTTATAGAAATAAAATTCAATGTTAAATGTGCTTACTTACAGATTATTAAACACCAATACACACTTCACTATCGGGTAAAGCCAAACTTAAACACTATTATGTTTAACGCATAATGAGCTGCCGGAGTTTTAAAGTTGAGTAGCGCTACATGCAGAGTTTAAAGTCGGTGCTAACATAAAGTAAAAGTATAAAATAAAAAAGGATTAGTAATGTTCGATACCGTCGTCAAAAGTGTAAACAACCTTTTGTGGGGAGAGGGTCAGGTACTTATTTATATACTTTTGTTTACAGGTATATGGTTTTCGGTACGACTAAAAGCAATTCAAATACTTAAATTTAAACATATGTTTAGCCTTTTAAAAGGCAGCAGTAAATGTAAAAAAGACGACATTTCATCATTCCAAGCGTTGTGTACAGGGCTTTGCGCACGAGTAGGGACAGGTAATTTAGCCGGTGTGGCAGTGGCAATTTCACTTGGCGGCAGCGGCGCTATATTTTGGATGTGGGTAATCGCCATATTGGGCATGGCTACAGGCTTTGCCGAAAGCGTACTTGGGCAAGTATATAAAGTGCGCGATAGTGGCGGCGAGTTTAGAGGCGGCCCTGCGTATTATATTCAACAAGGTTTAGGCAGTCGCGCCTTTGCCATTGTGTTTGCTGCGTGCTTGTTTTTAGGTTACGGCTTTACGTTTAGCGCAATGCAAACTAACACAATTACCGACGCGCTTAATTACGCGTTTGAAGTTCCTACATTTTATTCAGGCTTGGTTATTACCGTACTCGCAGGCTCAATTATCTTGGGCGGCTTTAAAGCAATTGCCCGATTTGCAGAGCGTGTTGTGCCCATAATGGGCATTGTGTTTGTACTTGCTGCCGTAATTATTACTCTTATAAATTTCACGCAAGTACCCGCCATGCTTAAAGATATATTTTTATCAGCGTTTGGTTTACAAGAAGCAGGCGCCGGTGCAATGGGTGCAGCTATTAAAAACGGTATTCAACGTGGTTTATATTCTAATGAGGCGGGCGCGGGTAGTGTGCCTCATGCATCAGCAAGTGCCAGCCCTATTCCTAATCACCCTGTAACGCAAGGTTACATACAAATGCTAGGTGTATTTTTCGATACAATAGTACTGTGTAGCTGTACCGCCGTTATTATTTTATTAGCCGATATAGACATTAGCGGCGAAATGGAGGGTATTCGTTTAACACAAAGCGCGATGACCGCTCACTTAGCACAAGGTGGTGTTTACTTTGTAGCAGCTGCCATTACCTTATTTGCATTTACATCGGTGGTTGCAAATTACGCCTATGCAGAGAGTAACTTGCACCTATTTAAGTTCGACAACAAAGTAGGGCGCGGGATTTACACTTTGCTTTATTTATCAATGATGCTGTGGGGCGCATCAGCTACGTTAAAAGAAGTCTGGGATTTAGCTGATATTGCCTTAGGGTTAATGACAGTGGTTAACGTTATCGCTATTATACTGTTAACGCCGACTATTTTGTCTGTTACCAGCGATTACCACGCACAAAGAGACAAAGGTTTAGAGCCCGAATTTAAAGTAAAAGATGTAAAAGTACAGGGCAAATGCGAAGACGGCATTTGGGATTAATTAACGTACTTTAAGCACACTTAACTATAAAAAGCGGTTTTATGGCAACATAAAGCCGCTTTACATTTTGCATAAATATTCACTTTAAGTATTATGAAAATAACTACAGCAACCAAAATAAAAGGCACAATTTTTTAGATGATAGAGATTCACGCAGGGAAAACAGCGGCTAAAATTATTAACGAACAGGGCTTTAAACCAGAACTTTTCACCTCCTTTTTAGGCGCAAGTGGT
>NZ_WTKW01000417.1:0-3271 GCF_011378745.1 Pseudoalteromonas sp. Z1A6 | reverse complement strand
TTTCAAACTACTCTGTAATTAATTTAATTTTTCAAGCCAGTCGCTTGCAGGTTCAGGCCTGTGTAAATAATAGCCTTGAAGAATAACTTCTGGATATTCTTGCAATAAATCAAAGTGGGACTGGTTCTCTACACCTTCGGCAACTATCTCGAGTTCAAATAAACGGCCTAAGCTTACAATCATATCAATAATCAACTTATCGTTATTATCAGTCGGTGCTTCCAATACAAAAGAACGGTCAATTTTTAGTTCTTGTATGGGTAATTGTTTAAGATAAGTTAAACTCGAATATCCAGTACCAAAGTCATCAATTGATACCCTAATACCTAGCTTCTTGAGAAAGTGAACAGCCTCAATAGCCGCTTCCATGTGATTAAGCAATGTACCTTCAATTATCTCAATAGTGAGTTGCTGAGGATTAATGCTATGTTGCTTTATTTGTTGGCTAATAAAGCTTAAAAAACGCGCTTCATGAAAGTGCCTGCCACTTACATTAATTGATAGGTTTAACTCAGGGTGAGTTTTACTAAGTTGCGTTAATATTTCAAGTGCATTTGAAGTTACCCAGCAATCTAAGTCATAAATTATATCTGACTCTTCGGCTATAGATATAAACTCACCAGGGCTAATGAAGCCTTTTTGAGGATGCTCCCATCTTAATAAAACCTCAGCCCCTTTAAGGGTTTGGCTTCGGTCAAATTGGGATTGTAAATATAGGGATAACTCATTATTTGAGATTGCTTTACGTAAATCTTGTTCTATTTCAAAACGGCGTTTTGCTTGCTCGCCAAACGAAGTATCAAAAAAGGTAACTCTATTACCGCCTTTTTCTTTTGCTTTGTAACAAGCCGCCTCACAGTTACGGATTGTTTCTATAGCACTTTCCCACTGATCTTCCCGAGGAAAAATATACGTGCCAATACTTACTGTTAAGCTAACGTCTTGTTCATCAACGACAAAGGGGTGGTTTACACTTATGATCAGTTCTTGGGCTTTATTTTCAGCCATAGCTTGGGCTCTGATCCTGCCAACGCCTTTTTCGACTGTACACAGTACTGCAAATTCATCACTGCCTAAGCGAGCAATAACATCTTTTTTACTCACCTTAGAATGAATTCGTTTAGTTAATTCTTTTAAAATGTTATCGCCAGCGAGTAGGCCTAATCCATCATTTATTGAGTGGAAGCTGTCTATGTCAATAATATAAATATAGGCATAACTATTTTCGGTACTACAAACCTGAAGTTGCTGCTCCAACTGCTTTAAAAAACCATTTCGGTTTGGCAAACCTGTAAGTTCATCATGCCATGTGAGGTAGTGAATTCTTTCTTGCGTTATCTTAACGCTAGAAATATCACTAAATACACCAATATAGTGCACGTTGGTATCTTGCTCGCCTCTTACCATACTAAGAGTTAATAACTCAGGATAAAGCTCGCCATTTTTTCGTCTGGTTACTAGCTCTCCACTCCAATATCCTGCTTGGTTTGCATGATGCCATACTTGATCAAAGCTAATACTAGGGTGGTTATTTTGTTTAATATCGTGCAACTGCATTTGCAGGGAGTCAGATTCAGAGTAACCTGTAATCCGGCAAAATGAAGGGTTTACGGCAATAATTTTTCCGTTACTGTCGGTAATAACAACGCCATCAGCGGTTCCCGTTAGGGCTTGATAAAATAACTTTTGTTTTGAGGAGAGTTCTTTTAATTCTTCTTCACGCTGACTTAACTCTTTCGCCAGTGACTCTATTTCAAGTAGTTTGTCGTGCAGGTCAAAGTTTTTTTCTATAAGCCTATCTAGCATGCCTTGAGCGGTAATATGAGTGCGAATGCGTGCTCTAACGAGCGCTAGCTTGTAAGGTTTGTGTATGTAGTCAATTGCGCCCATAGCAAAGCCTTTTTCTTCAGACTCTTCCTCGGTAAGCGCAGTTACAAATATGACGGGGATGCCTTTGGTATTTTGTTTCGCTTTGAGTATATTACATACTTCGTAGCCGTCCATGCCAGGCATCATTATGTCTAATAAAATCAAGTCAGGCCGAGTTGACTCAATAAAGATCAAAGCCTGCTCACCACTAGTAGAAATACGTACATCGTAGTCAGTTAAAAGTCCTTCTACTAATACGTGTAAATTACTAGGTTCGTCATCAACAATAAGAATTAAAGGTTTATGCTTTTGTTCTGTGGTTAATCCATTATTGTTTGCGAGGTAATTTGAATGCACTATCTGTCCTTCTCTGCGTTCTTTACAATATTAATCTAGTTCAGGTTAGTGGTTATGCCTAATTTTTATTATCGTTTCTATACTTATCAATAAGCTCAATTACTAACGCGTAGTTAAAATGATCAATTGCTTCTTTGAGCTTAAATAGAGAGTGGTCTCTCTCATATTGATTCATTTCTAGCTGTCTAATCAAACTGCTAGGTACGGGGCGAGCCGTTAATGCTAATGAGTATATATTATCAATAACTGAGTCTTCGTTTTCTAGTTCATGTTGCTGTATATGTTCTTTTTTAAAGCTGTAAGCTATCAAAAATTGTTTTACAGCAAAAAGTGTAAGTATTAATTGCTCATTAAAATGAGATAAATTAATACTTTTCTTATCTATTAAGCTTTTCTCAACACTTTGCGCACTTTGTTGCAGTAGCTCAAAGCCTAATGTGCCGGCCAAGCCTTTGAGTGTATGTACTAGTCGAATTAAGCTTTCTAACTCTCCATTTTTGATTAATATATCAGCTTTAATCGAAAAGTCATTGTAATCGTTGACAAACTGAGTAAATAATTTAGCTAACAATTCGTCATTGTTTTCTAGGTTTTCTTTTGCTAAAGGCAGGTTTATAGTGCTCAGAGATTCGCTACTTTGCAGATGCTTTTCTATACTTTCGTAAAGCGCATCAAAAATAATCGGTTTTACTAAAAAGTCATCCATACCCGCTCTAAACGCTGCTTTTTTATCATTAGGATCTGCGGCTGCCGTAATTGCAATTATGGGAGTTTTGTAGCCTCGCTCTCTTAATATGCTTGTTGCTTCAAGCCCATCCATAACTGGCATTTGAACATCCATAAAAATAATATCGATGTCATTTATCTCTATTTTATCTAATGCATCATGTCCATTATCAGCAATGATCACGGTCATATCTAATTTTGCTAAAAGGGCGGAGGCTATTTCTTGGTTAATTCTATTATCATCAACAACTAATGCATTAAAACCCGAGAATTTAGGGTGAGGCTTTAATTGCTTTTCTTTGAAATTATTTGGTGAAAG
>NZ_WTKW01000416.1:0-3281 GCF_011378745.1 Pseudoalteromonas sp. Z1A6 | reverse complement strand
AATAGGCGGCTTTTTCTTTTTATAGCGAGCTGATTAACATTCGATAATATTAACAGCCAATCCACCGCGAGCGGTTTCTTTATATTTAGTTTTCATATCGTTACCAGTTTCAAGCATGGTTTTAATCACTTTATCAAGCGATACCTTTTGCTCGCCACTGCCACGTATAGCTAAACGTGAAGCGTTAATTGCTTTAATAGCGCCCATTGCATTACGTTCAATACACGGCACTTGTACTAAGCCACCAACGGGGTCGCACGTTAGGCCTAAATTATGTTCCATACCAATTTCTGCTGCGTTTTCTACTTGCACAACATTGCCACCAACAATTTCTGTTAATGCGCCTGCAGCCATAGAGCACGCAACGCCGACTTCACCTTGGCAACCTACTTCGGCACCCGATATAGAGGCATTCTTTTTATATAAAATACCAATAGCAGCAGCGGTTAATAAATAACGCGTGGCTATATCGCGGTCTACTTCTTTCACAAATGTGTGATAGTACATAAGCACAGCCGGTAAAATACCCGCAGCACCATTAGTTGGTGCAGTAACTACACGGCCACCTGCCGCATTTTCTTCGTTTACGGCAAGGGCAAATAAATCAACCCAGTCCATTGCACGAAGCGGGTCGTTACTGACCTCTATATTTAGTTTTAAGTATAAGCTGGGCGCACGGCGCTTTACTTTTAAGCCGCCAGGTAAAATACCTTCGGTGCGCATACCACGGTCAATACAAGCCATCATTACTTTCCAAATATGGAACAATGTGTCTTTTACTTCGTCTTCAGTGCGCAGTGTTTTTTCGTTTTTCATCATCAAGGTAGAAACACTAAACCCAGACTCTTTACACATCTCTAGTAGTTCTTTTGCGCTACCAAATGGGAAAGGGGCTGGATTTTCTTCTCTAATATCGAGGGCAGCCTGTTTTTCGTTTTCAAACTCTTCGTCGGTAACAATGAAGCCACCGCCAATAGAGTAATATACTTTGCTGTAAACTTTTTCGCCGTTGTTTGAGGCGATAATTTCCATTGCATTAGAATGCTTAGGCAGTGTTTTACGACGATGGAAAACAATAGCACCTTGTTTTGGGAATTTGGCTTTGTGTGTTTTGTTTAGATAAATAACCTGATCTTTTTCAATGGTTGCTAAAATGTCGTCGACTAAATCGGCATCAATTGTTTCAGGATCGTAACCGGCTAAACCAAGAATTACGGCTTTACCCGAGCCATGGCCAACACCTGTTTGACCAAGAGAGCCATAAAGCTCTACTTTAATATCGGTCACATTTGCTAATAATTGTTGTTCTTGTAGGTCATTAACAAATAAGCGTGATGCGCGCATTGGGCCAACGGTGTGTGATGACGAAGGGCCAATACCAATGCTAAACATATCAAATGCACTGATCATAATGTGTGTGTCTCTACTTTGTTTTATCAGCACGAAGCTGCTCTTTGAACGGTCGAGCATGATAACGTGGAATTGTGATTGTGTAACTACTAATAACGAAGATTTAAACTGGTAAGGCGAGTTGTTTTGTAAAGTTTTTTATAATGCTTGCCGTCGCACCCCAAAGTAAACCATGCGGCGTTTTAAAACCTTGCAAAATAACCGTTTTCCCAAATCGTTGAAAAGGTAAGGGTTGCCAGTTAGCTTCGTTATTTAATTCAGTAACAGAGAGCAAAAAGCTCGCTTGTACTTCATTATAGTCATTTTCCCAGGTGGTGTTTTTTTTGAGTAAACCCACATAGGGGCTAATATTAAAACCCGTTAAGGTTGAATACTCAGGTAAGTGACCTAATACATTAACGTTGCTTTGGGCAATATTTAGCTCTTCTTTTAGTTCGCGAAGTGCTGTGGTGCGAAGGGTAATGTCGCTTACTTCAAACTTGCCTCCGGGCAAACAAATCTCCCCAGGGTGATGGTGTAAATAAGTAGGGCGTTTACACAGTAAAATATGTGCATGGTTATCTATATCAATAATTGGCAGCATAACCGCGCTAGCGCGTTTTTTACGTGTGTCTTTTAACTGATTTGGCGCAGCTGTAGGGCTTAACAGAAACCGCGCCATAATGTGTTCACTATTCAAAACGACCTACTGTTTTAATAAAGGGAGGATTTTATTTACTTTATCGTAAGTTTCTTGATATTCCAATTCGACTTTAGAATCAGCGACTATTCCGCCACCTGCCCAGCAGTAAATTTGCGCTTTGTGGCACACCAAGGTGCGAATAGTAATACTCGTATCCATATTTCCACATGCACTTAAATAACCAATCGAACCACAATAAATGCTGCGGCGATGTGGTTCTAGTTCTTCAATTATTTCCATCGCTCTAATTTTGGGCGCACCGGTGATTGAGCCACCCGGAAAAGCCGCTTTTAGCTGATCGACCGCTGTTTTACCTTCATCAAGTTCTGAGGTTACCGTGCTTACTAAATGATGCACTGCCGGAAAGCTTTCAATAGCAAAAAGGGAAGGGACGTGAACGCTGCCTGGTTTTGCTACTTTGCCTAAGTCGTTACGTAGTAAATCAACAATCATTACATTTTCAGCGCGATCTTTAGCTGATGCTGCGAGTATTTTCGCTTGGCGTTGATCCTCTAGTGCATCTGCTTTTCGCGGCAGTGTGCCTTTAATTGGCTTGGTTTCTACAACGTTATTGTTTACAGATATAAAGCGCTCAGGAGAAATTGATAAAATAGCCCCTTGAGGGTGATTTATAAAGCTTGAAAACGGCGCTTTATTTGCCTCACGCAGTTTAATATAAGCTGCCCAAGGGGAGCCTTCAAACTGAGCGTTAAAGCGCTGCGCTAAATTAATTTGGTAACAATCGCCACTTTTTAAATACTCCTCAATTTGGGCAAACTTTGCAGCGTATTCCGTTTCGCTCATATTTGATTGCCAGTCGCTGTTTAGGGCAAAGGACTGCGTATTAACTTGGGAGTTAGGGTGTGTATTTAAGTATTGCTCATAAAGCGCTAATCGATCGGTGTTTGGCTGCGATACATAAAACCAGCTTTGTTGCTGCTTGTCGTAAATAAGGGCATCTAAGTAAAGGCCAATAGCCATTTGGGGAAGATTAATGTCTTCAATAGCACGAGTGGGGATGTTTTCAATTGTACGGCCTAGGTCGTAGCCAAAGTAGCCAAGCCAGCCGCCGTTAAAGGGTAAATCGTAATCGGCTTTTGTTTTATCAAGATGCGAAAGCTCATTATTCATAATTTCAAAGCAGTTATCACTACTTTCTATATTATTTAAAAAGCTTTTATTATTTTTT
>NZ_WTKW01000415.1:0-3291 GCF_011378745.1 Pseudoalteromonas sp. Z1A6 | reverse complement strand
GAAGCCTCTTCTATATAAAGAAGCTAAAAAACGAAAAAAAAGTGCGAGAGATAAATATGTTCATGCAGTTAATGTATGGAGAGTTGCTACCAATGTCAATAAAGATCTAAATAAGCTTAGAGTACTATTTATTTCCCTATATTAGTTTTTATAGAAAGTTTACAAATAATTTATAAATATGAATGCGGATCTGGTATATTTCGTTAACTGGTTCAAATAATAACAATTATTAATAATTAAGGTTGACCCGTGGTTTACAGACGCCCTCCATCGCGTTTTGGATTGAATTCTTTAAGTGTAAAACTATCGCTACTCATATCCGCTATTTGCTTAATAGCTGGGGTATGTGCGGCTGCCTTAATGCTTAAATCTGAAGAGAAACAACTCGTTTTTGAAGAACACGAAGTTTTAAAAAGCTCGACAGACTTATTAGTGAAGCAATTTAATGAGCGCATTAAAACAAAAGTAAATATTGCTCAACAAGCTAATAACGTAGTAACACAACAACTTTTTCAACCCAATTCACCAATTAATTTAAGCAATAAATCACAGTTACAATTTAATAGTGACGGTACGATTCGCAGTGCCTCGGCTGATGGTTTATCAGCAGCATTTTTACCACAGCAAAATTACTCTCCTTTTTATAAACGCCTATTTAATGATTCTGAGATGCTGTGGCGTATAATTTCTCCTACACTGGTACACGACTTTTTTAACTTTTATCTAATAACAGATGATGATTTTATTCGTGTTTCTCCTCCAAATTGGGCATTAAACGCACCTGCCGACTTTAGAGCAACGAATGGCTCAACCTATAAATCGATTAAAAGCACGCTTGAAACAGTAAGAGAGCCTGCATGGTCAAAAGTCTATTACGATACAGTATGGCGCAAATGGGTTATTAGCTTACTAGTGCCAGTTTATGTCGATAATGAGTTTTTAGGTGTGACGGGGAGCGATATTTCCCTCAACAAACTTATTTCGTTTTTACCTGTTGGTGATAAAGAAAAACACCTACTTGTGTTTGATAGTAAAGGGCAATTGTTAGCACACCCAGATCTAAATCCGACCTTACTAGCCGACTATGGTAGTGATAATAAAGCACTCGCTACTAATGAATTTGTAAACCCAGCGCTGCAGTCGATTATTGACGATGTAATTGCGGTGAAGTTACCTGAATACGCAAATTCGTTTGAAAAAAATGACGAAGCTCATATTATCAATATTCGTAAGATTGATGACTTAGATTGGTACATAGGGGTATATAAAAAGCGTTCATCTACGTTATCTGCATTACAAGATTTAAAACTGAAGTTTTTTGGTCTCTTTATTTTATACGCAATATTAGTTGCCTTATTGCTGCATCAAGCGCTTTATCAACTAGTCCTTCGCCGTTTACATACTTTGGTTTATGCAGTTACAAGTTTTGGCAAAGGTCAATTAACTACAGAATTCCCACCAGAAAACAAAGACGAAATTGGCACGCTTAATGGCTCATTTAGAGACATGACGGTAGAAATTCGCAAACTTATCGATGGCTTAAACCAGAGAATCACAGAAAAAGAAATTGCTGAAAAAGCAGCTAACCGTTTATCTAAAGCGGTAGCATTCTCTGGCACTGGGGTTGTGATCACCGATGAGAATTTTGTAATTGAATACGTAAATCCAAAAATGCTCGAAATGACCGGCTACCCAGAAAGTCATTTTAATAGAGCACCATTACTTAATATTATTGCCTCAGAAATGTCTATTTTAGTTGAAGATATAGACATAGATTTACGCAGCCGTAATTACTGGCGCGGTGATACATTAATTCAAGGCTTGAATAAAGAGCCAATTTGGGTATCTTTAAGTGTTTCGCCAATTCGTGAAGAGGGCGGTGAAATAACCAGCTATGTAGCATCTGCACAAGACATTTCGTTTGTAAAAGAAAGCCAGCGTAAAATGGAGCAGCTTGCTTACTTTGATACCCTTACGGGCCTTGCCAACAGAACGTTTTTTAGAATGCAATTACGTAAGTCAATGGCATTAGCAGAACGCGGGCACTATGCATTTGCATTGTTTTACTTTGATTTAGACGAATTTAAACGTATTAACGATACATTAGGTCACGATGCCGGCGATCAATTATTAATTGAAGTGGCAAACAGACTTAAAAAACGTTTACGAGCCGAGGACACCATAGCGCGCTTAGGTGGTGATGAATTTGCAGTATTACTCAGTGGTATAGAAAGCCAAGCTCACGCGACTGATGTTGCCAATACAATTCAAAAAACACTGAATGTGCCTATAAAACTAGGTAGTAATGAAGTTATTGTGAGCGCGAGTATTGGTATTACAATGGCTCCGTACGATAGCCTAGAAGAGGATCAGTTATTAAAACATGCTGACTTAGCAATGTATGAGGCAAAAGCAAAAGGGCGTAATACATTCCATTTTTATAGCCAAGAATTGAACGCAGCTGCTAATGAGCGTTTATTTATTGAAAATGAGCTACGTATAGGACTAAAAGAAAAACAGTTTGTAGTTTACTACCAACCTCAAGTTGATAGTCGTACTCATCAGGTCATTGGCTATGAAGCGTTATTAAGATGGTTCCACCCAACTGAAGGCGCAATCCCTCCAGATAAATTTATTCCTATTGCAGAAGCGACAGGCCTTATAGTTGAATTAGGCGAATGGGTGCTTCAAGAGTCTTGTGATTTTGCCGTAAGATTAACAAAGCAAGGCTTAGAAAATAATATATCGATAAACTTATCGGCTCGCCAGTTCAAAGACTCAAGCTTAGTCTCAACACTGAGTAAAATGATAATTAGGACGGGTGTTTCGGCTAAGCGCCTTCACTTAGAGCTGACTGAAAGTATGCTAATGGGAAATGTAGAAGCTGCAATTACACAACTCCACGAGCTTAAAGCCTTAGGTATATCTATTTCTATTGATGATTTTGGTACTGGCTATTCGTCACTCAGTTACTTAAAACGATTCCCGGTTGATATATTGAAAATTGACCGTTCATTTGTAAAAGATATCCCTGAGGATACAAATGATATGGAAATTACTGCCGCTATTATTGCCATGGCGCAAAAGTTAAAGCTAGACGTGGTCGCAGAAGGGGTTGAGACAATAGAGCAGATGCAGTTTTTACAAAATAATAATTGCTTCATTGTACAAGGCTATTATTTTAGTAAACCAATTGCTGAGCACGAACTACCAAAATTGTATGAAAGGTTAAATGAACTCTCAAATAGCGAAGTAAGTAGTTAATAAAATTGCGGGTTAACCACCCGCAAT
>NZ_WTKW01000414.1:0-3321 GCF_011378745.1 Pseudoalteromonas sp. Z1A6 | reverse complement strand
TTTATGAAGACCAAATAACTAAAAAATAAGGGAAGATTAACCTTAAATACCATCAATTAAATAGATAAAGATAAATATGAAAGCACATGTATTGAGGAAAAATGAGACCCAATACCACTTTGTGTATTTTTCTTCTATTTCATCCTTATCACAGTCTATCTGAAGGTTATCTTTAGTTTTCCCTGCTTGGCAGTGAGAATGAAGGAAATAAAGAGAAATTAAGTAACCAATAAACATTGTAAAGCTAAATGCAGAATATTTGTTATTGCTTTCAACAGTATTTACAAACATCCATATACAATTAAAGCCAGTAACACTTGCAGAAATAATGGCGTTAACGCACATTAGCATAAGAGGGTAGCCTGATCCTTTCCTACAAAAGTATATATAAATGCGTCCAAATACTGATGCAAGTGAACCTTCAAGTAAGAAGAATAAACAAGCAACAAATACCAAGTCGACACTAATTCTAATGGGTATTAAGTTATATCCAAAAATAATAGTAGGAACTGCATAGAAGGTATTTATTATTGCTATGATACTCGCAATTGAGCCCACAAATGAAATAGGTTGATTCCTTGCTTCAGCAATAATTGTTTTTAACAATTGATATCCCTAAATTATGGTTTGAGGTTACAAGCTTTAATAGCTGAGGTGCAGCTAGTGTTTTTATTATGAATAATTATATCATTTAATAGTTTAAATTATATTAACTTAAATACCTCACGACTAAGTCTGGACACTCATCATCTCATCGAGCACTAATCCCTTTACCCTCAGCCTGCGCTAACTGAATGTATTTACGCTCAACCAGCTGCGAAACCGGCACGAGCTCAAAACCTTGCTTAGTTAGCTCGGGTAAGGCATGACGTAAAAATTCGATTGTTTCTGGGTAGGGGTGAGCAATTGCAATAGCAGAATTATGGATGGTGGCTAGTTGTTTTAATTCTTCAAGCCTTAGCTGCAGTTGTTCTGGTGTAGTTATATTATCTAAAAACACTTGGCGACTAATATTGGCAACACCTAAAAAGTTAGCAGCATTTTGTGCTTGGCTTAAATCGGTTGTGCGGCTATCTAAAAAATATAAATGGCGCTTTTTAAGCACTTCCATTGTCCACTTCATAGCTTGGCTTTGCTGCGTAAGTGCTGAGCCCATGTGGTTATTAACGCCTTTAACTTGCGGCAAACTGGCGAGAGCTGTTCCTAAAGTTTGCTGAAGCTGCTCTTTATTCATATTTAAAGTGAGCGCGCCAGGTCCTAGTTCTTTACCACTAAGAGCCTGCATAGGTACATGAAGTAATAGTTCTTTATTTGATTGACTGGCAAGCGTTGCAAAAATTTGCGAATAAGGGGTATGGGGCAAAATTGAATATGACAATTGCCCTGGTAAGGAAAGGAACTCTAAGTCCCGTTGATGATAGCCTATGTCGTCTATCAATATTGCTATTTGCTTAGCGCTAATTGTTGCTGAGCTAAAACAAATAGCTAATATTAGCCATTTTATTATTTTCACGTTTATAGTTTTTATTATCTTTTTAGCTTTATTTATACAGCTTATACAAGCTATTGCATGCTGAGTAATTGTTTTGCTTTAACTAGCTGTAAATCGGCTAAGTTACTCGAGAGTAATTGCGCGTTACTGTTAGCGTGTTCATTTTTTATTATAACGGCTTTATTACTTTGTGAAAGGGTTGTTTGATTAACAGCCACATCGGGGGTTATTCCTATCCCATCAATCGACTTTCCTAGCGGCGTAAAATATTTAGCAGTAGTGAGCTTTAATGCAGTGTTGCCGTCACCTAGCGGAATGAGCGATTGTACAGAACCCTTCCCAAAAGACTGACTGCCAACAACGGTTGCTCGTTTATTATCTTTAAGTGCTGCTGCAAGTATTTCGGCTGCAGAGGCTGAGTTTTCATTTATAAGTACAACAATGGGGGCATTTTTTAGAATGTCTCCACGCTTTGCATAAAATGCTTGGTTGGCATCGTAAAAACGTCCTTTAGTAGTCACTATAGTGCCACTTTGTAAAAATAGGTCTGATACCGCTACTGCGCTTTGTAATGTACCCCCTGGGTTATCACGTAAATCAATTACTAAGCCTTTAAGTGGGTAACCAAAGTGGCTTTGCAGGGCAGCAACTTGCAGAGCAACCTCATGTAATGTGTGGTTAGAGAAGTTATTGATAGCTATATAACCAGTACCAAAATCTAGAAGTTCGCTTGTTACGCTTTCGAGGTTTATTTGGCGGCGTGCTACATGAAACGTGAGTGGGTTTTTATTGTTATCACGACTTATAATTAGGTCTATATTTGAAAATTTACTGTCTCTTATTAGTGTTGCTACTTCATCGATTGTAAGGTTTTGGGCTGCTTGGTTGTTTACACTTACAATAATATCGCCTGGCAAAATACCCGCTGCTTTTGCGGGGGAGTTATTAACCACATTAACAATAGTCATATTCTCGTCGATATTTTTAACCTCAATACCGATACCGGTGTAACGTCCATTTGTGTTATCAAATAATGAGGTTAGTTCGTGCTCATTTAAGTACTTAGAGTAAGAGTCGAGCTTTGAATATAAACGCTCAAACTGTTGGCTATTATATTTAATGTGGTGGCTATTTTGTAAGGTGAGATCTTCAACATAGTAGGCATGAATGTTAAAGAGTATTTCGTCTATTTGTTGTCTTTTAAGATCTTTAATCGAGCTTGCTAGTGCGTTACTAGAAAAAGCGATTAAGGTTAGTAATACAAGCAAATACAGACTTATATAAAAGCCTGTATTTTTTTGATCAATGGTAGTTACTACAGTTTTTTTAGTTGTCATCAGCTGCTCCAGAGCGGTGCAGCGATTTATTTAATTAAATGCGTTTGCACCATTTTACAGGATTTACTGCGCGTCCTTTGTGGCGTATTTCAAAGTATAGACCAGAACTAGCTTGTCCGCCGCTTTGGCCAACTAAAGCAAGGGTTTCGCCTTCGCGTACCATGTCGCCTACATCTCTTAGCAGTGTTTGGGCATGACCATATAGGCTCATAAAACCTTCACCATGGTCTACAACAATTACCCAGCCATAGCCCTTAAGCCAATCGGCGAATACAACTTGACCATTATGTACACTATTAATATTAGTGCCTTCTTTTGCACCAATTAATACGCCTTTCCAATCAATACCACCATGTTTACGTTGACCGAATGTGTGCTCTAACTTGCCTTTGCTCGGCCAATCTAATTTGCCCTTGCTTTTATTTAGGCCGAGTAATTCAATTTTTTGTGTTTTTTCTTTTTCGAGTTCTTCAATTGTTGTTACTAACGTTT
>NZ_WTKW01000413.1:0-3324 GCF_011378745.1 Pseudoalteromonas sp. Z1A6 | reverse complement strand
TGCCTTGTTTGTTTTAACTATAGATGATTAACCGAATAAACCTTTTAATTTATCTTTAATCTTATCCTTTGCTTTGTCTTTGGCTTTTTCTTTTGCCTCATCAACCTTCTGCTTAGCTTCATCTTTAAGCGCATTGCCTACATCAAGCTTTATACCAACATCGTGGAAAGGCCCTTTTATACGTAGTGGTATTTTAAAACCAGTGCTGTCATCAGTGGTTCCCTGTCCTTCGATTGATCCAACTATGCCTGTAACCAAACGGTAATTAACTGTTGTTTGTGGTAAATCAACATCGCCTTCACCTGATATTCTAACGAGTGGGCTAATAAGTGATAAATCAGTATTTTTACCAACACCATTAGTAAAGTTAAAACTTCCAGTCAGTGCAGAGAAATCTGTTTGCTCTGATTCTTCAAACCCAGTATCCAGCCCTTCAGACGCAGCACCAAAGTTTCCTGAAATGAGTTCCTTACCTTTACGAACCATCTCAGCTATATTCGCACCTTTTACGGCTCCATCAGCAAACTCAAATCCAAGTTTTCCGTTAAGCGCACCAATAAACGACTTTTGACTTTGGCCAGTTGTGTTTAGGTTCCAATTTAAAGACCCCTTACCCATTAGCTTGTCAAAACCTGCCGCATCAGTTAATAAAGGCTGTGCATCTATACCAGCTAAGTCAAAGTTAGTTGATATTTTATAAGGTACTTGTTGTGCGTTTACATTGATAACGCCTTTACCTGACCCTTCATAAGCAGAAAAGCTATCTAGGCTTAGTTTTGCAATGCTATTTTTTAAAGCAACAGTAAATTGATTTGCGCCCAACTTAATATCGTTAGCTTTTAATCCACTTGAACGAATAACTACATTCGCATCTAGTGAATTTAACGCACTTAGATCAATTTTAGTGTCATCCCATACTATTGGCTCCGCAGGCTTATCATTTTGCTCTACTGGCTCTTCTTGTTTTGCTACTGCTTCAGGCAGGTACGGGTTTAAATCAAGCATACCTAAATCAATATCAGCATTTACAGCTAAACGCTTACCTAGGTTAAGCTCGCTCTTACCTTTTATTTCCAATGCGTCTAACGTCGCAACTAAATCTTCTAAATTAAATTTCTCACCTGCTAGGTGCATTTTACCGTTTACACTAAATGCGTTAAAAGCATTGTCTTTAGCGTTTAACTCTACACCTTGCCATTTTGCAATACTTTTAACAGACTCACCGCTTAGTGATAACTGACCTTTAATATCTTGTCCTTGCCCAGCGATGCTCCCTTCGAACGTTAGATCAACTAAACGAGAATCTAAGGTTTGTTTAACATTAAAAGTAGCACCTTCAATTGCTTTAGCAGGAGTATCTAATTTTATATCAAGCTCAAAACGCTCCTGCATATAAGTAATACCCCCTTTTACTTCTAATGTTTTACGAAGTGATGGAAGTAAAATAGCGAGTTCTAAATCACTAATTTGTTGTTTAGCACCTGTTTGGCCATCTAGGTAAGTAAATGTACCGCCATAAATAGCAACCTCACCTAATTCAATATCAAAGTTATCTGGAAGCTTTATCGCTTCACCTGATTGGCTTTGCTCTTTAGGTTGCTCTGCAACTGCATCAAACAACTGCCAATTAGCTTTACCATTTTTGTCGGTTTCTAATAGAATATTTGGTTCGTTTATAACAAACTTATCTAATTTAAACTCACCACCAAATAATGAAAACCAAGGTATGTGTACAGCAAGCTGTTTCATACTCGCCATATCGGCGCGCGAACCTGATTCCATGTTTGCAAAATGCACGTCGTTAAGTTCTAACTTTAATGCAGGGAATACGCTAAGTGTTTTATCACCTTTAATAGTAAGAGTACGCCCAGTTGTTTGTTCTACCTGCTGCGACACTTTATTAAAAATAGTATCAGTAGGGATTAAAAACGGTGCGGCGGCAATGAGTGCTATACATAGTAAAAGTATTACACCTACAATTTTAAGTAAGGTTTTCATGATCGTCCTTTCAAACGTGCAAATAATGTTCTTATCATAGCGAGTGTTAGCCTTAAAATCATTGTAGTTATGATAAAAAAGCACTTTATTGAATTTTACAGTCTCTGTATGAATCGCTCCTGAAACATTTTAATACCTCTAGGTTGCATTGAAGACTCTATAAATAAAGACTTAAATACCGCTGATACAATTATTTATTAAGTACGTGGTCTTCGCTTTATTATGCTGTTCTAGTTTTTGACACTTTTGCTTCTGATATACCACTCTTAATAATAGCTACATTTAATATGGCTATTATATTTTAGGCTCATGGGCTTTCGTTTATTAGGCAATAGCAGAATTTAAGAACAAAATACGCGAAACCAAATAGCAACATTTTTGTAAATTTGCCAGATTGTCGCAATAAGAGCTCGCTGATACGATTAACTTTTCGAGCAAAACAATAAGTACAGTAGAAATATTACGGCTTACGCCGTCGTTCATAGTTGCCCTAAAAACAACTCAACATTTTAGTTGAGAGTCTCCTTGTACTAAATGAAAATGATTAATACATGTTAAAGCGTTAGTCTCATTTTATTAGCAAAAATACCGATTTAGTCATTTCAATTACAACGGATGAAGGACAGCGCTGTTGTTATTAGCGTAATTGCGCTAAAATAGACCAGCAAAAAAATATATATCTAAACCGGAGATTCTACAAGGCATGAAAAAACTGCTAATTTCACCGTCAAAAATGACGCTAGGCGAACAAGAAAACCAAATCTATCAGAACATTCTGAAGCAATCTTCAGAGTTAAGCCTTAACCTTATGGCCGTGAAAGTAGAAAACCACCCTGATGATTTTTTACCTTGGTGTTACGAATTGCTAAATGCTAGCAGAGATCGTATGAACTACGATTTACTAGAGCCACAGCAATTGCCTGTACTTAAAAAGCTACACGACCAGCTTATTTCAGCTATCAGCTTTTTACAGGTTAAAACTTTACGTATTGCTCCTTGGCCTGTTGTAAGTGTATTTGTAGAACAACACAAAGACGTTATTGCACTTGATGAACAACTTCGTTTAGTAGACTACATTAAAAGCATTCGTGAACAGTCTCTTAAAGATATGATCCCTGAAGATTTACTTGCGTTTAGCGGTAAGCACATGGCATCACTTGATCCAAGCACATACAACTTTGACGTTGAATGGTTTGCATCTACAAAGAGTGCAAAGAGCTTCCATCAAATGCTTGGTGATTTACCAGGTGCTTTTGACGACGCACTAGTAAATATTCCGCTTGAAGGTGATATTACTCAATATGAGTATCAACAATTTGTTGCTGC
>NZ_WTKW01000412.1:0-3325 GCF_011378745.1 Pseudoalteromonas sp. Z1A6 | reverse complement strand
GAGAATTTTTTAACGCAGGTAGCGACACGTTTAGCCCCGCAAAATGACTAAGTATTATTGCGGATTGGTATAATTCATATAAGGCTGTAAATCCACACTATGTTTGCAATTGATAATATCATTCTCGTTAGTGCCATATTAATTTTACTAGGAGTGATCTCGAGCAAGTTATCTGCACGCGTTGGCTTACCTGTGCTGGTGCTATTTTTACTTGTAGGTATGCTCGCAGGTGAAGACGGTATTGCAGGTATTTCATTCGACAACGCAGAGGCTGCACATGCTTTGGGTACTCTTGCGCTTGCCATTATTCTATTTGATGGCGGTTTACAAACGCCTACCAGTTCAATTAAACAAGTGTGGAAACCCGCGTCTGCTTTAGCAACCGTCGGGGTGTTATTTACCGCTGTAATTACAGGCCTTGTGGCCACTTATATTTTAGACCTGCCCATATTACAAGGTGTTTTACTGGGCGCCATTGTTGGCTCTACAGATGCCGCAGCAGTGTTTGCGCTTTTACGAAGTGCGGGTATTCACTTAAACAAAAAGCTTAAATCTACGCTTGAAATAGAAAGTGCCTCGAACGATCCAATGGCTATTTTTCTAACGGTTGGTTTGCTCGAAATGCTTGTTAACGACATGCCAATAGGGCTGGGTTTACTACAGTTATTTGCTCAACAAATGGGTGTTGGCGCTATTTGTGGTCTTTTAATTGGTAAGGTATCGGTTTGGTTTATTAATCGAATTAAACTAAATGCATCGGGTTTGTATTTAGTGATGGTAACAGCCTTTGGACTGCTTTCATTTGGCCTTTCTGCAACGCTTGGCGGCAGTGGTTTTTTAGCTGTATTTATAACAGGTGTTATTTTAGGTAACAGTAAGTTTGTATATAAACGCGGTATTTTTCTGTTTCATGACGGCTTAGCATGGCTTGGGCAAATAACCATGTTTGTTGTATTAGGGCTCCTTATTAACCCATCGTCATTGGTTGATGTATGGTTAGAAGGATTGCTTATTGCACTGGCACTTATTTTTGTTGCTCGCCCATTAGCTGTAGCGCCTATTTTAAAACTGTTTGGCTTTAATAATCGCGAAACTTTGTTTGTATCTTGGGTTGGCCTTAGAGGCTCAGTACCCATTATTTTAGCTATATTCCCATTACTATTTGGCCTTTCAGGGGCAGAGCTTATTTTTAATGTGGTTTTTTTCGTGGTGTTAATTTCAGCCACGTTACAGGGTTCAACAATGCCTTGGATGGCTAAAAAACTAAATTTAGTAGAGCCGCCACCTGATCTCGCTGCTGCAACGCTCGAAATCACAGCACTAAACGATATTGATATAGAAATTGTAGAATACACTTTAAGTGACGTTTCGCGGGTTTCTGGGCGTAGCTTGTCACATGCGGCACTTCCTGAGAGTGTGGTTGTTGCTATGATCACGCGGGGTCCGTCAATCATCCCGCCACGAGGCTCAACTAAGTTAAAAGCAAATGACCACTTATTTGTTGTTTTAAAACCAGATAACAGACCTTTTGTTGATTTAGTTTTTACAGCAACCGATAAAACAAACCATCAAGATAGCCACTTAGCGCACAACGAACTTAAAGTGAAAGGGGTAACGTTGGTAGGCGATATATTTTACTCTTATCACATGCAAATAGATGCCCCAGAAGAGATAAGCTTGGAAGAAGTAATTAACCAAAAGCTTTCAGGAGAAGTCAGCAAAGGCGATATTGTTGTTATTGGTAATGTGCAAATACGCGTTATAACAATGGTACATACACGCATAGTGACCATTGGTCTAAAGTATTTAAACAATCCAGAAAAAGACTTTTAAAGCCGTAATCATTTACAGTAATTTATTAAGTGGTGACAGCTCGTTTATAGCTACGTAGGTTGAGTGACACGAAACCCAACGGATCTCCAATCCACTTTGCAGCTTTAACGTTAAATATATGCATTGTTTTTGTAGGCGCTTAGCTTGCTAGCGCGTCGGGCGTTAGCCCGAAATAAATGCAACTGTTGATAATTCTATATTGCACTATATGAAAAGCATTATTTAAAAGGATATTAAATGACTGAAATTAAAGACTTCAATTGGAACACGGAAACTAACCGCTCGGTAGGTGAATATTTTCCTGCAGATAAATTAGATCGTGCTCGCTACGCAACTTTTTTATCAAGACTATTGGCTCAAGAAGGGTTTGACGAAACCAGACCTGATGAAGACCAAAAGAAAAACTATGTATTAAACTTAAATGCAGAATGGGGGGCAGGTAAAACATATTTTCTTAAGCGTTGGTCGCAGGAATTAATAGTAGATTACCCTGTAGTTTATATTGATGCGTGGCAGCAAGATTACTCAGACGATCCATTTTTAACTGTAATTGCGGGTATCATCAAGCAGCTTCAACTTCAGGCGAAGTTTAATATAACCATACCTAAAAGCGCCGTTTCGATATTTAAGGCTGTTGCACCTGCTATTGCACAAGGTTTAACTAAAAAGATATCTGGTATTGATTTAGATGAACTACATACATTGCTATTTTCTGATGATGAAATTGATAGCGACCAAAAGCAAAATTCTAATAAACTGACTGGCAGTGACTTTTCGCCCGCAGTAAAGGCGCTTGCACAAAATTTGATTAAAGATCATGAGGCTAAAAACAAAAGCGTTGAAGTTATAAAGTATAAGTTAGCTGATTGGGTAAGTAAGTTTGAAGAGCAAAAAGATAAGTCGTTACCCATATTTATTTTTATTGATGAATTAGACCGTTGTCGCCCAAGTTATGCAGTAGAAATGCTTGAGACGATTAAACATATTTTTGATGTTAAAGGAATAGTATTTGTTGTGGCTACGGATACCGAGCAACTTCAACATACAATTAAATCAATTTATGGTGAAGGCTTTGATGCTAAGATTTATCTAGGCCGCTTTTTTAATAGCCGCTATAGCTTAAAACGACCTGCTTTGAAGGATTTTTTATCAGTACATAGCGATACAATTAAATTTGGATCTGAGTATTTAGAAAGTAAAAAAATTGAGCTTCTCCCTCGGACAAAAACGCCCGAAACCGCTTTAGCTAATATCTCAGTTATATTAGATGCGTTTCATATACAACCTAGAACAGCGATTCAAATTACTGAACGTATAACTGCCATTATTACAAATTTACCAAGTGGTAAAAAAGTAGATGTACTCGTTCTCGCAGTTTTGTTTTGTATCCATGAAAAAGATCACCCTCTTTATGAAGAAATTATAAATGGTAGATTTAAGAGAACAAAATTAAATAAGAAAGGTGATACACAAAATATAAGGTTATCTGATT
>NZ_WTKW01000411.1:0-3336 GCF_011378745.1 Pseudoalteromonas sp. Z1A6 | reverse complement strand
CTTTGTTACAAATCTTTACAAACATTCAAGTTATTGTTATTAAAGTGTTTTATTTTAAGGTGATATAAGCTTTAAATATACACATATTACTTTTTCAATAAAATCAGCTGCTTACTGTTGGTTTTAATGTAATGGTGAAAGATACATTTGTTATTTTTGCTGGTTTAAAGTTAATAATGTGTTGACCTCTTTGTTTCTCTAGTACTATCATCCGTCACACAATAAAGTCCTACTGTACCTTCATATAGGCATTTTTAGTCTTATTAAGTGGCTTTATTGCGCATTAATTTTAAAAATTAAGCATAAATAATAAAATAGTATTCTAGGGAGAATCAAATGTTAAACAATAAAATTTCAAAGGCAGTTCGCTTAGCGATTGCTTTCGGTACAGCATCAACGGCTGTTTTCGCTGCAAATTCAATTGCGGCAGAAGAAGGCGTTGAAAAAGTAGAACGTATAGAAGTTACAGGTTCACGTATTAAGCGCTTCTCAGAGGTTTCACCTACTCCTGTAACTACAATCACCGGCGAAGAGCTGTCTAATGCCGGCATTACAAATATCTCAGATTTGTTACAAAAACTGCCTTCATCTGGCGTAGGCTCTGCACCTACAACAACTACTAACACTATTTTTGGTGCGGGTATAAATACTACAGATCTTCGTCAGCTTGGAGAAGGTCGTACTTTAGTACTTGTAAACGGTCGTCGATACGTAGGTGCTTCTGTAGATAATCCTGCGGTAGATTTAAACGGCATTCCGACTGAAATGATTGAACGTATGGATATTGTTCATGGCGGCGCGTCAGCAGTATACGGTTCAGATGCAATTGCAGGTGTAGTTAATATTATTTTGAAAAAGTCTCAAGATACTATGGACTTCAACTACAAAAAATCTATTACAGAACAAAGTGGTGGTGAAGAAGAGTCTTTTTCATTCACATTTGGTGGTGAAAGCGACAAAATAAGTTTTATTACGAGCTTATCTTACTCAGAAACAGAACAGCTTGAAGCTCAAGACCGTGACTTTCTTCGTAACCCAGTTTCTGGAATGTTAAACCCTGATAATGTTTCTGACACAGATGGAATTCCACAGAATATCTTAGCTACAGGTGAGTTTGCCGGTTTGCAAACACTAGGCTATTACGATCGCGCAGGTGATGCATTCTTACCTGATGGCCATGTTGTATTTGGTGATAATGGTGAATTTAGTCCCGTTGCAGTTGGTGGTGTAACAAGACCTGCACCGAATAATCAACTTAGATATTTTGGTGACGGCTTCTCTAATGGTTACAAATTTATTGAACATCAAGATCTTGCAACACCACTTAATCGTTTTAATGTTTTTACAAACATTGTAAATAATTATGCTGACGATCATTCAATGAATTTTGAAGTTTCTTTTTCAAAAGCAAGTGCTTATGCAGAAAGTAGCCCAATTTTCCTTGCTGAATCGATTCGTTCAGATAATGCATTTTTAGACCCAGCTGCTAAAGCACAACTAGATGAAGCTGGTAGAGATTCAGTTACAATTTATAAGCTAGCTTCGGGTTTCGGTAATCGTACCTATGAAGATGATCGTACAACACTTAATACAACTCTTTCTTTCCAAGGGTTATTACTAGAAGAGTTCGATTACGAAGTATATTTTAGTTACGGTCGCAATAAAAACGACACTACATGGAACGGTGAATTCCTTACTGAGAACTTTAACAAGGCTATTGACGCGGTAGAAATTGACGGAGCAATTCGTTGTGCAGACCGTGATTCAGATGGTTCTTTAGTTGGTGCGTTAGATGGTTGTCAGGCATTGAGCCTGTTCGGTCTTAATGGTGCATCTCAAGAAGCTTTAGATTACGTTACTACCTCAGCATCAATTTCTAAAGTTAAACAGCAGCAAGTTATTGGTGGTGTTATTTCAGGTTATGCTTTTGATATGCCTGCCGGTGGTGTTTCTTTTGCTTTAAGTGCTGAGCATCGTAAAGAAACTGGTTCTAATGAACCTGGTGCAGCAATGCAGAATAATCTAGTGTTTGGTAACTTTGTAAAAGCATGGGATGGTGAATTTACAGTTGATGAAATTGGTGTTGAAATGTCAGTTCCATTATTAGTGGATGCACCATTTGTTGATTCATTAAGCCTTGAGTTAGCCGCTCGTTACATGGATTACTCTTCAGTGGGCGATAATGTAGCTTGGAAGGTAGGCTTTAACTATGCAATGAACGATGAACTTCGTTTCCGTGGTACAAAGTCTAAGTCGGTTCGTGCTCCATCATTATCTCAACTTTATTCTGCTGGTACTCAGTCATTCGCGTCTTATGGCGATCCATGTGACCAAACTAATATATCTACAGCGAGTGATAGCAAAAAAGCAAACTTAATTGCTAACTGTCAAGCTGCAGGCATTCCAAATCCAGGTACTACAGTTGGAGATTGGAGACCATCTGATGATTGGCGTAGTGTTACTCCGCCAAGTGTGAATTCAGGTAATGCAAACCTTCAAGAAGAAACGTCTGACGATACATTATTTGGTGTAATTTATACCCCAACTGAAAATATCACGTTAATTGCAGATTATTGGAGTTTTGACGTTGAAGATGCAATTAACTCTTTAGGTGCACAGCGTGTTATTGATGATTGTTACGAAGCGTCTAGTTTAGATAATAGTGCTTGTGACTTAGTTGACCGTGATCCTACGACTCTTGATATTTCTGAGGTTCGTAATGGACCATATAACTTAGCATCTTACTCTCTTAAGGGTGTTGATTTAGAAGGTACATACAAGTATGAAACGAGCTACGGTTCATTTAACTTCCGTTTACTAGCAAGTTACCTTGAGCATAGAGAGTTTAATACAGATGTTTCTAGCGAAGGCTATGAACCAACACCTACAGTTGGTGAAGTAAGATACCCTCGTTGGCAGGGTAACCTAACGGTAGGCTATACTTACGATGATTTATACGTAGGTATGATTGGTAAATACCGTCATTCAACAGTATTAGACAGAGAGTGGACTGCTGAAAATAACAACTATAATGATGTTCCTTCTTATACAGAATGGTCAATAAATGGTCGTTATACTGTTAGCGAAATGCTTGAAGTAAGATTAGGTGTTTCAAACTTATTTGATATTACACCTCCTAGAAACCCTGGCACATACGATGATGGTGAGTTTTTCGACGTATACGGCAGACGTTTCAACTTAGGACTAAACTTACGTTTCTAATATCTTTAGTAAATAAGTTTATAAACGAAAGTGTTTAATATTAAAGCCTACTGAAATTTCAGTAGGCTTTTTTATGTTTTACTTGCCCTAATATGTTTTTATACGAACCGGCTT
>NZ_WTKW01000410.1:0-3372 GCF_011378745.1 Pseudoalteromonas sp. Z1A6 | reverse complement strand
TAGCTTGAGCGCGTTTGCACTCAAGCATTTTTAAAAATAATACTAGCTGCTATATACGGCAAACTTGTTATTTTTAAATACCGTTTGGTAGCTTTCAAATTGCGTTTCTAAAATAGGCGGGTATTTTAAAAAGCTGTTAGCAACAATATTCAGCTTTCCTACTTTAGTTAAATGCTGTTTTGCATTTGCTAAAAATGTTTCTGCTACTGTGTAGTCGGTTGCAATACCTGTATGAAAAGGTGGATTGCTAATAATTAAATCAAACTTACCGGTAATGCTTTTAAGGCCGTCACTTAATATCGCTTCGCCTTTGATGTTGTTAAGCTTTAGAGTTTGCTGTGTTGCGTAAGTTGCCAGTGCACTTACATCACTACACACAAACTCAAGTGCTGGATTATGCAGCCCTAAAAAGGTTGCTATTAAACCTGCACCACAACCAAAGTCGAGAACCCTACCTTGCTTAATTGTCGGTGCGTTTTCGAGTAGAACTTTCGTTCCCATATCTAAACTACCGTGATTAAACACCCCTGGGACACTAATAGCTGTAAACTCGGTGTCGGCAACATTAACAACAAACTTTTTATGGTAGGTCGTAATATCAAAGTCAGGATGCTGGGTAATCTCAGCAAATGAGTAAAGAACGCAGTGCTTAGCTGAATCAATTTTGTTACTAAACTCAGCTTTACCAGCTAATTGCTTTTCAATTGATTTAACACCACTTTTGTTTTCACCTACCACCAATAGTTCGGCATCATCAGTAATAGCAGATCGAATATTATCAAGCGCCATTAATAACTCAGGTTTTGATTTAGGATAGTAAAGAATAACTAAATCGTAGCCGTTACCAGGTATTGTGTGATTTACACAAATCTCAACGTCTTTGGTGTTTTTAGCAAACTCACCGTTAGCATGGTTGTAGCTAAATGCAGTTACCTTGCTTTGCGGGTTAAGTTTTTTAAGCTCTGTTAAAAAGCCATCTTGAACAAAGTTGACCACCAAGATAGATTTGCCCGTTAGTGCCTCGCTATTACGAAGTAACAGTAAACTTGGGTTGGTTAGTACGCTCATAAATGGCTTTGCCTTACAGTATGTTTAGTTTTATTAAAAATAAAAGTGAGTGCTTAAAGTTACAAATTACTCAGTACGTTCAAACATTAAATCCCACACGCCATGACCTAGGCGATGTCCGCGCTGCTCAAACTTAGTAAGCGGGCGCAAATCTGGACGTGGAACATAATCGTTTGTTTCTGATTGGTTTTTAAAACCAGGAGCTACATTCATTACTTCGAGCATATGCTCTGCATAGTTTTCCCAATCTGTTGCCATATGAAAAACGCCACCCATTTTCAGTTGGGCTCTTAGTTTTTCAACAAACTCAGTTTGTACGATACGGCGTTTATGATGACGCTTTTTATGCCAAGGATCAGGGAAAAACAACTGTAGTGTTGTTAAGCTTTCATTAGGTATACAGTCTGCAAGTACTTCAACTGCATCGTGTTCAAAAATACGCAAGTTAGTAATGCCTGCTTCATCGGCATCCATTAAACAAGCACCAACGCCTGGGCGGTGTACTTCAATACCAATAAAGTTTAGGTGAGGGGCATTTGTTGCCATTTCGACAAGCGATTTACCCATACCAAAACCAATTTCTACTACTACATCATTGTTGTTGCCAAAAACTTCGCTTAAATCAAGCATACCGTTTTTATGCTCTAGGCCCATTGTTGGCCAGCATTTTTCGATTGCAGCGGCTTGGCCTTTGGTTAATCGACCTTCGCGTTTTACAAAACTGCGAATGGTGCGGATGTATTTACCTTCTTGCTTAGCTTGCTCAAGGTTAGTGTTGCTTGATTCACTCATATTATTGGCCTGACAAAAACAATGTGTTTAAAAATGGTTGCATATTATCCCTGACCGAGCCCGCAATCACAAGTATTAGCTGGTTTTACACGCCCTATAGCTTGATCTTTTTATTAACTACAATAGACTGAGCCGCCATTGAGCATCAGTAAAAGTACAATATGTTGGATTTAAATAAAGAACAGTCTAATTCGTTTTCTAATCAAGTCGTTGATTGGTATCACCTTCATGGGCGTAAAGCACTTCCATGGCAGTTGGGTAAAACACCTTATAAAGTGTGGGTGTCTGAGGTGATGCTCCAGCAAACTCAAGTTATTACTGTTATCCCATATTTTGAAAAATTTATGCAAAGCTTTCCAGATATTATTGCTTTAGCCGATGCTGATGAAGATTTAGTACTGCATCACTGGACCGGCTTAGGGTATTACGCTCGTGCGCGTAACTTACATAAAACAGCTAAAATAGTACGTGACAAGTACCAAGGCGAATTTCCGCAAACGCTTGATGAAGTAATGGATTTACCGGGAATAGGGCGCTCTACTGCCGGGGCTGTTTTATCATTGTCGCTTGGACAGCATCATCCAATTTTAGATGGAAATGTTAAGCGAGTCTTAGCGCGCTACTTTATGATAGAAGGTTGGTACGGTATTAAAAAAGTCGAAAATCAGCTTTGGCATTTATCAGAGCAATTAACACCTAAAAATAATGTCACCGAATTTAATCAAGCTATGATGGATTTAGGTGCGAGTGTTTGCTCACGCAGCCGGTTTGATTGCGAGGCTTGCCCATTAAATTCAGGTTGTGGTGCTTTTAATGCAGGTAAAGTAAAAGAGTTTCCACATTCTAAACCTAAAAAAGCAGTGCCGAAGAAGAGTTGTCATCAGTTAATTGTTCAGTGTGGCGATAAAGTGCTTATGGAAAAACGCCCTAACAGCGGTATTTGGGGAGGACTATTTGGCTTTTTTGAATTTAATGAGTACGAGGAGCTTCAAATGTTTTTAGCTCAGCAAGGATTAGAAGCCGACTTAGTAGAGCTTGAAGCGTTTATTCATGTGTTTTCACATTTTGAGCTGACGATTAATCCGCATGTGCTCAATGTTAAGAACATTCCTGATGTAGTAAATGACAAACAATTAGTGTGGTATCCGCTTGATCAATCAATAGAGGTTGGCCTAGCAGCGCCAACTAAAAAGTTGGTTAAACAAATTACAGCAATAGTATAGAATAGCCCCATATTTAGCGTTAGAGAGAATCAATCATGGCACGTACAGTATTTTGTCAAAAGTTACAAAAAGAAGCCGAAGGGCTTGGCTTTCAGTTATACCCTGGTGAAGTTGGTGAAAAGATTTTTAATAACATCTCTAAAGAAGCGTGGGGTCAGTGGCAGCATAAGCAAACAATGCTTATTAACGAAAAGCATTTAAATATGATGGACCCAGAGCACCGCACATTTTTAGAAGAGCAAATGGTTGGCTTTTTGTTTGAAAACAAAGATGTGGAAATTGAAGGTTA
>NZ_WTKW01000041.1:0-18273 GCF_011378745.1 Pseudoalteromonas sp. Z1A6 | reverse complement strand
ATAAAATGAATTTATTCGGCCTTTTATAAATATATTTTTATGTTAATCGTCTTCTACATTATCTAGGCCTTTAGTGCCTTCTTTAGCTTTTAGCTTATGATGAATAGCTGACTTTATTAGCATGTAACCACTAATCGGTGCCGTAATTAGTAAAAATATAGTAATGAGTATTTCTTTAACACTTAGGCCATGTCCTGAATTTGCAAAATAAACCATAGCTGCAATTAGCATACTTGCCATGCCCAACGTTGTTGCTTTAGTTGGCCCATGCAAACGCATAAAAAAGTCAGGTAGTTTAACTAAGCCTATTGAGCCAATTAAAATAAACGTACCACCAAATAACAATAATATTGATACAACCCATTCGCTGATCATGTTTTCACCTTATTCAATTATATCGCCACGTAGTAAATACTTACACACTGCAACTGTACTTATGAAACCTAGCATGGCAATAAGCAGTGCAGCTTCAAAATAAAGCCCTGTATCCATACTAATGCTATATAAAATAATCAGTGCAATGACGTTAATGTACATTGTATCGAGCGCTAAAACACGATCAGGCACTGATGGACCAATGATCAATCGCCATAAATTAAGCAATAATGATAAGCCAATCATCGAAAAAACAATGAGTAATACGGTGTCTAACATTGAAATATCTCCTTTAGTGGAGCTTCGTAGCGTTGTTTTATTTGTTTGATAAGTGCTTCTTCATCTTTAAGGTCAAGCACATGTATTAATAAGTAGCGTTGTGTTGGCTCTTCACCCTCAGGTAACGATTCAGCAATTGGGTAAACCTCTGCACTCACTGTACCGGGTGTAAGCGATACACTACTGGCCAATATGGTAATTGGCATATCATGAGTTAAATCTATCGGTACTTTTATAAATGCCGGACGCAAATTTTTAGATGGCCCAAGTATAAGTAAAGCCACTTGTAAATTTGCTACGACAATATCGTACAGCACAATAAGCAACTGCTTAAGAGCCAAGCCCGGCTTTAAAATTAGTGGCTGAGGCTCGCGAAGCGAAAAACTTAATATCGGGATAAGTATTGCAAAAATAGTCGCTAATACTAAGTGCCCTACCGACACGCTATTATTTAACAATAGCCAAACCATAAACAAAAATAAGCTACGAAATGGCGTTGGTAACCAACGAAAACGGGCTTGTAATCTCATCACATGCCTCCTTTAAGTACAGCATTAATACCGCCGCTTATATCATGTAACTGAGTAGCAGCACCTAGCATGTATTCACTTATTGGTCCGCCAAAAATAACGAGCAATGGCGAACACGCAAGTAAACCTATAATTACAATTACCTGCAACGGGTGTGCATTTGCACAATCTGCGTTTTCGCTATTTTTACTTTTATGCTCCCAAAACAAGGTCGTGCCAGCACGCGAAAGCGCTACCAACAACGCAAAGCTTGTTACTAAATATACAGGCCAAAATAGTAAAGCTTGCTCACTATTTAATGTGGCTTTAAGTATCCAAATTTTACCTACAAAGCCTGATAGTGGCGGCATACCAACTACAGTTAAAGCCGCAACAATAAAGCACACACCTAATAAAAATGGTTGTTTAACAGAGCGACCCGCTACTAGCCTATCACCAACTTTACCGCGCTGGATTGAAACTAAGTCTGCTAGTAAAAACAGTGCGGCACTAACAAGTGTTGAATGCACTAAATAATATAAAAGTGCAGCAGTGGCATTTACATTTTGCAATGCAATTAGCGCAACCAACGTACCTACCGATACTAATACTAAGTTAGAGGTGAGTTTACGTAAGTCTTGCGCTGCCATAACGCCAATGGCACCCACTATAATGGTGGCAATTGCTAAGCCCCAAAGCCAAGGCTGCGCCATATGTTCAAGCGCTCCTGCTTGTTCGCCAAATATCACCGTGTAAACACGAAGCATGGCGTAAACGCCTACTTTGGTCATAATCGCAAACAATGCAGCAACCACAGGTTTAGCGCTTGAATACGTATTTGGAAGCCATAAATGCAGAGGTAATAGTGCGGCCTTTAAAGCAAATACAATTAATAGTAATAAACCACCTGCTTTTGCTAGGTATACATCATCGCCCGAAAGCTGTGATACTTTTTGCGCCATATCTGCAATATTAAGCGTACCAAGTACACCGTACAAAATACCCAAACCGATTAAAAATACGCTTGAGCCAACTAAATTTAATATTACATATTGCAGTGCCGCACGAGTGTTTTGTTTATCACCTGCATGCATTAACAGTGCATATGATGCAATCAGTAACACTTCAAAAAATACAAATAGGTTAAATAAATCGCCAGTTAAAAACGCGCCATTTACACCCAATATTAAAAAATGAACAAGTGGATGATAAAAGCTGCCCTTTTCATCATCGCCAGCACTACCATATAAAATAGCGCCCAAACCTAAAAGTGAAGTTAACGTAACCAATAAGGTAGATAACATGTCAGCGACTAAGACTATCCCAAATGGTGCAGACCAACTACCAATAGCGTAAACATTAATACCTGTATTATTAATATGTACAAGTAAAAGCACACTAATGGCAAAAGTAGCTATTGCCATTACAATTGAAACTAAGCGGCGAATTTTGACGCTTTTACCACATGGCGGCAGCAATAAAATAACTGCCGTCAACATAGGTAATAAAATAGGTAGCGAAGCTAAATGTTGGATCATTTTTGCTCCTTATTATCTGCAGAGGTGTTAGGCACATAACCATCAACATGGTCACTACCTAAATCGGCGCGCCCACGTATTGCCAAAATAACCACAAATGCGGTCATCGCAAAACCAATCACTATTGCAGTTAGTACTAATGCTTGAGGTAGAGGATCGGCGTATTCTGTGCCAGTACCAAGTACTACCGCTTTATTAATAGTAAGGCGACCTGCTGAAAACAAAAATAAATTAACAGCGTATGAAATCATAGTAAGCCCAAGTACTACAGGGAATGTACGAGCTCTCAGCAGTAAAAACACACCGCAACTGACCAATACTCCAACGCAAGATGCGTACAATAATTCCATTAAATATTTACCTCTTTTTTCTGGGTATCTGCTGTCATATTACCTAAGCTTGCTAAAATCATTAACGTAGCGCCTACAACAGTTAAGTAAACACCTAGGTCAAATGCAATCGCGCTGGCAAGCTCTGTTTTACCGACAAACGGAATATCAAAGTAGTCAAACCAAGTTGTTAAAAATGGCTTATCGAAGAACCAACTACCCACACCTGTAAACAAAGAAATACCGATGCCTGAGGCTATAATTTTGCGATAATTAACATCAAAGCGTTCGTTTATCCATGCTGTACCATGCGCCATGTATTGCAAAATAAACGCGATTGACGTTACCAGTCCTGCAATAAAGCCACCACCAGGTAAGTTATGTCCACGTAGGAAAATATATGCAGAAACTAATAACGCAAGCGGTAATAAACTTTGTGAAATACTCGCCAGTAATATTGGATGACGTTCTTTAGCCCATGGGCGCCCTTCGCTGTCGCTTGCTGGCATAAATAATGGAATTCGAGAAAGTACTTTAAATATACCTAATGCGGCAATACCTAATACGGTAATTTCTCCAAGCGTATCAAAGCCCCTAAAGTCGACCAAAATAACGTTAACCACGTTGGTACCACCGCCACCTATTTTAGCGTTAGCAATAAAGAAGTCTGAGATTGAATCTAATGGACGTGTAAGTAATGCGTAACAAATACTCGCTATCACTACACCTAACGTAGAGGCTATTGCTAAGTCTCGAAGTACGCGTAATGAACTTGATTCTTTTGGCGTATGCTGCGGCAAGAAAAACAATGCCAACATAAGTAAAATAATAGTAACAACCTCAACGGTTAGCTGCGTAAGCGCTAAATCTGGAGCAGAAAAGCGTGTAAATACAACCGACACCATTAATCCTACAATTGAGAGCATTAATAGCGATACCATTCGAGAGCGATGCCAAATAACGGTGGCAAGAGCACCAATAATCAATAAGCCTGCACCAATTGCATTGTGCACATCAACAGGGGTAAGTGGCATGCTTCCGGCAAGTTGTTGCATTTCAAATAACGGCCAACCTGCACACAGTAATACTACCGCTAACATAATTACAAGGTAGCGCTGCAGCGATCCATTTTCTGTACTGTTTACTTTTGACTGACACCAAGCAACAATATTTAAGATTACACGTTCAAACGTTTTTTTAGCGTTTAGAGGTGGTAGTGATGCTTGAAATTGAAATAGATATTTACGATTAATATAAATAAATAAGCCGCCAGCAATCGCCATCGCACTCATTAGTAGAGGCAAGTTAAACCCATGCCAGATAGCTAATTCGTAAACAGGCATTTCTTTTCCAAGTACAGCTAAAGACGCCGCAGATAAAATGCCATCAATTGTAAAGTGCGGGAACATACCCACTAACAAACAAATCACAACAAGTATTTCTATTGGTACACGCATATAGCGCGGTGGCTCATGCGGCGTACGAGGTAAATCAATTGGTTCACCATTAAAAAACACGTCATGAATAAAGCGTGCTGAGTACGCAACAGCTAATGCACCTGCAACAGTTGCCAGTACTGGAATTAACCACGACATAGAACCAAGCACTTGCTGATGCAGCGTTTCTGCAAAAAACATTTCTTTAGACAAGAAGCCATTTAGTAAAGGAACTCCTGCCATTGCAGCCGCCGCGACCATCGCAAGCGTTGCAGTGTATGGTAAGTATCGCCACATACCATTTAATTTACGCATATCGCGCGTGCCCGTTTCGTGATCAATAATACCAACGGCCATAAATAACGACGCTTTAAACGTCGCATGGTTAATTATGTGAAAAATAGCAGCAACAGTCGCAAGTTCAGTATCAAGTCCGAGTAATAGCGTTATTAAACCCAAATGGCTTATTGTTGAATAGGCTAACAAGCCTTTTAAGTCGTGTTTGAATAGTGCTATATAAGCGCCAAACAACAGCGTAGCTAAACCCGTTAACCCAACGAGCAAGAACCAAGTATCGGTGCCGGCTAAAGCAGGATGAAAACGTGCTAACAAAAATATACCGGCTTTTACCATCGTCGCAGAATGTAAATACGCGCTTACTGGCGTAGGCGCTGCCATTGCATGAGGAAGCCAAAAGTGAAATGGAAATTGTGCCGATTTAGTAAACGCACCCAGTAGCACCAATACCAATGCTACTTCGTATAAATCATGAGATTGAATTATTGCTTTACTCGCTAGAATAACATCTAGGTCGTAACTACCAACAATATCACCTAATAGCATCAATCCAGCAAGTAACGCTAAGCCGCCCGCGCCTGTTACAGCAAGCGCCATACGTGCGCCTTTTCGCGCTTCTGATTTATGCCACCAAAAACTAATTAATAAAAATGAGCTGATGCTCGTTAATTCCCAAAACAACCACAGTTGAATGACGTTGTTAGACATAACAATACCAAGCATTGCAGTCATAAATAGCATTAAGTAACTATATAGCTTAGCCATTGAGTCATTAGCGCTTAGGTAGTAACGGGTGTAGAGGATAACGAGCAAGCCTATGCCTAAAATCATAAACATAAACAATAAACTGAGGCCGTCTAACCGCAGAGACAAATCGAGTCCTATTGACGGGATCCAAGCTAAAGAATAACGAATGGTTTCGCCCGCTAAAACGGCAGGTGCATGGTATAGAGTAATCCCCAAAGCCGTCAAAGGCGCAAGAGCCGTTAAACTAGTGCTTAAATTGCGGGATAACTTACCTGTGCATGCAGAAATAACACTGCCAATTAAGGATAACAAGGGTATCCAGAGCAAAGTCATAATGTAGGGCCTTTTATTATCATAAGTTTATTAGGGCATCTCTTTTTAATACTAAGTGATGCTTTTACTGCCTGTTTTTAAACGACATTAATGACTATAGTTATACTGAAAAACACTGATTTTGTCTATAAAAAGCGGTTCTGTATGGGTGTTTTTTAAACAAGAACTAACAATTTATTAAGCCTAAAAAAACAATTAATTAATACTGATAATTGTTAATTTAATATGGCCTTATTTGCAAATGTAAGCGCGCCAGGGTGACGATGAAAGTTACCATTGGTCATATCTAAATGTTTCAACCAAAGTTGTCTATACTGCGCTGAGAGCCCTAACTGCTGATATTGCATAATAGACCAATTTTCACTAGGTTTATAAGCAATACCTCCTACCTGGCAACTCTTTGCTTTATGCCAACCTGTTGGCGGTGACTCACCATGAGAAATAAATAAATTAGGTGCAACAAAACCCGTTTTTGCACACAACCATGCTTGCTTAGTTTTAGGCAAAGCGTATTCATCTTCAAAACCGTTAAAATGCATCAGCTCATGCAAAAATATACTGTATTTTGCTTTTGAGTTTATTAGCATTGTTCCCTTCGTGACATTAGCCGTTCCATCTTTAGGCATCATCACTATAAAATCAAAATTGTTAGGAAGCTGGCTATTAAGTTTAGATGATTGCCAGTCACACTTTGCTATTTGACTAGTACTACTTTTACACTCAAGCATACCCGCAACGTAAACGGGTTTTGAAAAGCAAAAAATATTTTCACGGGGCTCTGGTTGTTTATTATAAGCATTAATAAACTCTGTAAGTTTATATAAGCCACTGCGATGATCGCTCATAGTCAGCACGTTAAACATACATTGCTTATTAGGTTTGCTTATATTTCTTAAAGATGAAAAACCGAGATCGTGGATAAACGCGGTAGATATTTTACTCTGTGGTATTTTTAACTGAAGTTTTAGATGATTTAGTACATCCCCTGCTGGTAATTTGTTTTTACTAGCGAGTAACTCTAAATCGCTCCAACGTGATTGCTCAAGTAACTTTGTTGCTAATATTTTACGCTCTGGGATTGTTAAGTCATTTATAGCGGAGAGCCAAAATTGTTTTGCAGTATCACTCTGACTGCTTTTAATAAGCTTAAGAGAATACATATATTGTGCTGAGGAAATTTTACTGCGAGCAAGTATAGCTAAAGAGGTCTTTGGTAACTGCTCTAGGTGATCAGAAAAATAAGCTGGTGAATTCCAATAACTTTGTAGAACATTGGCTTTTGTATTTAAAACATGCCAAAAGCCAATAGCGCCAAGGTAATTACTCGAGCCTGTAATTAACAAACAACATAGTAATACACCTATTAATTTAAAACGCTTAACTTGCGTCAACACCTTCCATCAACTCAAGTTCTAAACGCGCATATTTGTACTCAATAAACTCATGTACATTGGTTGCTAGCGCAAGCCTAAAATAGTCTGATGCTAAGTACAGCTCACCCGCTGCTTGATGCATTTTGGCTAAGTAAAAATAAGCTTCACATAAACGTTGCGCATATTCTTGCTCAGTTCTAACACCATCACTAATGCCTGATAAAAATGCATGTTCACTCATATCGCCCGTATAAAGAGAAATTAACTGATACGCCCATTGTGAATCATCAAGCGCAGTCGCATTTTGTTTAAGGGCATCAAGTGCGATTACTTTATCCTCTTGTGCCTGGGCTAAATAAACCCATAAAACACGGTACGGATCGTTAGGAGAACGGGCTAAAAACTCATTAAAGTCATTTTTAGCAAGGCCAGCTCTATCGCCGTAATACAGTGCAATTCCTCGATTTAAATAGGCGTATTCATGCTCTTCATCAAGTTCTAGAGCTGAATCGAAAAACTCATAGGCTTTTTCGTACTGCTGCATAAGCGTATGTTGAATACCTAAAAAATTATACACTTCAGCTAAATCAGGCTTAAGTTTTACTGCGCGGTTAAAATCAATACGCGAAAGAGTGGTCATACCTAGACTATCGAAAAGTACACCACGGTCGTAATAAAGCTTAGCTTGTTGCTCTTCGCTTAAGTCAGCCCTATTCAATAACTCTGAGTAGCGTGCAATAGCAATTTCACTTCTAAAGTCAGAGGCTAAAGGTGCAGTAAATGGCACATTAACAATCGGGGTTGGTTCTGATTCTGTTGTAGTTTGGCAAGCGCTTAAAGACAAAATAGCAAAAGATGCCAAAGCTAAATGTTTGAGTATCATTAAAATCCTTAATACCAAGATATATCGCGATTAATATAAGACAGACCTTGTCCAATAAGGTTTCATTAAAGCATAAAAAAAGGGGCTAAACAGCCCCTTTTTTATCATCTAGCTAATATAACTAGATTAATAAGTTAACAATTACGCGTCAGTTGGCGCGTCAGCTGCAGGTGCTGCTGATTCCATTGCTTCTTTAATACTTAGACGTACACGGCCTTGGCGATCTACTTCTAGTACTTTAACTTTAACTTCTTGACCTTCAGAAAGGTGATCAGCCACGTTATTAACGCGCTCAGTACTAATTTGAGAAATATGTACTAGACCATCTTTACCAGGAAGAATGTTTACAAACGCACCGAAATCAACAATACGTACAACTTTACCTTCGTAGATAGTACCTACTTCAAGTTCAGCTGTTAATTGCTCAATACGGCTAATTGCATTAGCTGCACTTTCGCCATCTGTAGCGGCAATTTTAATCGTACCGTCGTCACCGATTTCAATCGTTGTACCAGTTTCTTCAGTAAGCTGACGAATAGTTGCGCCACCTTTACCGATAACTTCAGCGATTTTCTTCTGTGGGATTTTCATTGTGTATATGCGAGGAGCAAACATTGATAGCTCTTCAGAAGGAGCAGAAATTGCTTCGTCCATCACTTCTAAGATATGTAAACGTGCAGCTTTTGCTTGTTTAAGCGCAATTTGCATGATTTCTTGAGTGATACCTTCGATTTTGATATCCATTTGAAGTGCAGTGATACCTGCAGCTGTACCAGCAACTTTAAAGTCCATGTCACCTAAGTGATCTTCATCACCTAAGATGTCAGAAAGAACAACGAATTTATCGTCTTCTTTAACTAGACCCATCGCAATACCAGCAACAGACGCTTTAATTGGTACACCGGCATTCATAAGTGCAAGTGAAGTACCACATACAGAAGCCATTGAAGATGAACCGTTTGATTCAGTGATTTCAGATACTACACGGATTGAATATGGGAATTCAGTCAATGTTGGCATTACAGCAGCAATACCACGCTTAGCAAGGTTACCATGGCCGATTTCACGACGCTTAGGAGAACCAACAAAACCAGTTTCACCTACACAGAATGGAGGGAAGTTGTAGTTAAGCATAAAGTGGTTTTTATGAGTACCCGTTAAATCGTCGATTAACTGTGAATCACGTTCTGTACCAAGTGTAGCTGTTACTAACGCTTGAGTTTCGCCACGAGTAAAGATAGCAGAACCGTGAGTACGCGGTAATACGCCAGTCATTACATCTAGTGCACGAATCATATCTGGTTCACGACCATCGATACGTTTTTCGCCAGAAGCGATACGGCCACGAACGATTTTCTTCTCAAGTGAACCGAAGATTTTACCAATTTCTTGCTTATCTAAAGACTCGCCTTCAGCAAGTTCAGCTGTTAACACTGCAACAACTTCATCTTTAGCTACGCCAAGTGCTTCTTTACGCGCTACTTTATCAGTGATTAAGTAAGCTGCGCCTACTTTATCAGCAGCAATTGCTGCAACTTTATCTTCTAGTGCAACGTTTTTAGCTGGTGCAGTCCAATCCCAAGTAGGCTTGCCTGCTTCTGCTTTAAATTCTTCGATTGCAGTGATGATCGCTTGAGATTGCTCATGACCATATACAACAGCGCCAAGCATTACGTCTTCTGCAAGTACGTTAGCTTCTGATTCAACCATAAGTACCGCTTTATCAGTACCGGCTACCACTAAATCAAGTTGGCTTTCTTCAAGCTCTTTTAATGTAGGGTTAAGTACATATTCGCCGTTGATGTAACCAACGCGAGATGCACCAATTGGACCACTGAACGGGATACCAGAGATAGCAAGTGCTGCTGAAGTACCAATCATCGCAACCATATCAGGTTGGATTTCAGGGTTAACAGAAACAACAGTAGCAATAACTTGTACTTCGTTTACAAAACCGCTTGGGAAAAGTGGACGAATTGGACGGTCAATAAGACGTGCAATAAGTGTTTCGCCATCGTTAGGACGACCTTCACGCTTTAAGAAACCACCTGGGATACGACCAGCAGCATACATACGCTCTTGGTAGTTAACTGTTAGTGGGAAAAAGTCTTGGCCAGGTTGTGCTTCACGCTTACCAACAACAGTTACTAAAACTGAAGTGTCGCCAATGCTTGCAAGTACAGCGCCGTCTGCTTGACGAGCGATTGCACCAGTTTCTAGAGTCACTGTATGTTGACCTAGTTTGAATTCTTTAATAATTGCTTGCACTTAAAATATTCCTTAAATGTATTCTAATAAGTTGTCATCAAAGTACCAATTACAGTACATAATTGTATTCAGTTGGAAATCAATTAAGTACTACAATTGGCAATGATGTGAATAAGCGTAGATAAACCTTTTTACCTACGCGCATAGTATATACCAAAGCTGCTTCAAAATGCGAGTCTAGGGTGTGTTGATCTTTGTGGATTGAAATTTGTTCAATCTAGGGTCGATTTAATCACGGCGCGAGATTTGTAACCTAGTGGGCTAAGTAAAAATCGAGCAACAAAGAGTTAATCGCCCCTAGGATGAACCCGCAGGGCAGCGCATGTTTGGCATTTATGCTGCGTTATCGCCTATTTATGGGGAATAACCACACTACATAGGCGCTGCCTTGCCTAAAGACCAAACATACAGCTGCAAAATTAATCACGAAAGGTCAACACACACTCGCTACTAGATTTAAACTGGGCTAATTAGCGGGTAAATACAACAGCTATTGGTAGTCTATGAAATGGGGGTTTTATATTATAATTCAATAGGTTTAAGAATTTTCTTAATTTGGAAACACAAATTTTAGGCACAAAAAAAGGAGCTAAAAAGCTCCTTTTTCTATAATCTAGTTCTTAGCGACGTAGGCCAAGTTCTTTGATTAACGCAGTATAACTAGTGATGTCTTTACCTTTAAGGTAATCAAGTAGTTTACGGCGAGTGCTTACTTTACGAAGCAGACCACGACGTGAGTGGAAGTCATGCTTGTGATCAGCAAAGTGACCTTGAAGCTTGTTGATGTCAAAAGTAAGTAATGCTACTTGTACTTCTGATGAACCTGTATCGCCTTCTGCACGTGCAAATTTAGCAATGATATCGATTTTTTCTTGATTGCTTAGTGACATAGTAACTCCAAAAATTAAATTTAAAAGGTGTCTTAGCCGATCACTAATTCAGCCAAAACGATTAAGCGGGCGTATTCTACCAACTGTAGGAATAACTACAAGCTAATTATCCCCAACTACAACTAATAAGCCACCGTTAGGCACATTAGTTGCTTATTCAGGCTTTACGTAATCGTCTTGCTGACTAGCAAGACCACGTTTAACCTTTAAATGACCGTTTGAGTTGCGCTCACCAGTACCAATAAATATATTATCCGCAACAACTTTAATTGCACCATCAGGTAAAGCGATTGATAATTCTACAGCTTGCCCGTGACTAAAAACCCCCCCTTGTTCTTTTGTAATTTCAACAACGGGTAAATCAGTTAAAGCAGTATCAATTGGTAGCAATAGCGAGTCTAAATAAGTTGAAGGCGCAAGCTCTTCTTCTTTCGCTTTAGCAAGCAACGCTTCAATCTCATCAAGCGAGACCATTTTATCTGCCGGATACTGACCAACAGCGGTTCTGTGGAGCATAATAACGTGTGCGCCACAGCCTAGGTTTTCGCCTAAATCATCAACGATTGTACGAATGTAGGTCCCTTTAGATACATGGGCCGTCATTTGTAATACGTTGCTTTGTTCATCAAATTCGTCAAACGATAAGCTAAACACGTTTATTTTTCTGCATTTACGAGGAACTTCAATACCTTCGCGCGCGTACTTATATAACGGTCTACCTTGGTACTTAAGAGCTGAGTACATTGACGGATATTGTTCAGACTCACCAACAAAAGCAGCTATTTCTTTTGTTAGCTGTTCACGCGTAACGTTCACATCTTTAGTGCTAACAATTTCGCCATCAGAATCTGATGTTGTTGTACGCTCACCCAGTTGTGCTCGAACGATATAGGTTTTATCTGTATCGAGTAAAAACTGCGTAAACTTAGTCGCTTCACCAAAACAAATTGGCAGCATACCTGTGGCAAGTGGATCTAAAGCACCTGTGTGTCCAGCTTTTTGCGCAAAATAAACACTTTTTGCTTGCTGTAATGCTTTATTTGATGAAATGCCTTCAGGTTTGTTTAACAACAAAATACCGTCAACTGCACGGCCTTTACTGCGCTTTGCCATCTGTATCAGTGCCTTCTTCGCTATCTGTATCGTCTACGTGATCAGTACCTTCTTCGCTATCTGAAACATCAGCAGCATCAACACTTTCTACGTCTTCATCTACATGCTTTGCGTTATCTTCGCGGATAATAGAATCCACTAAGTTAGAAATACGCATACCTTCCATTAATGAGTTATCAACTACAAACTTTAACTCAGGCATTATACGTGCACGGATACGCTTACCAAGTAACGAGCGAATATAGCCCGTTGCTTCATTAAGTACTTTTGCGCTTTGCTTTGCTGCGTCTTCATCTTGTGTGTTAAACACAGTAATGAAAATTTTGGCATAAGATAAATCGCGCGATACTTCTACCGCTGACACTGTCACCATACCTAAGCGTGGATCTTTAATTTCGCGTTGTAAAATTACAGCAATCTCTTTTTGGATTTGCTGTGCAACACGATCAGTGCGAGAAAATTCTCTCATTATACTTGTCCTAAAATAATAACTTATTGAAATTAAATAATAAGTTAACTAAATAATGGATATGCAAATGGGGGCTAAGCCCCCATTTAAAATCTTAGCGTAGGGTGTGTAGAACGTCCGGCGTTAACCTGAGCGTTCAATACTCCCTAGTAACAATTATAGAGTACGTTGTACTTCAACTGTTTCGAATACTTCGATTTGGTCACCAACACGTACGTCATTGTAGTTCTTAACGCCGATACCACATTCCATGCCGTTACGAACATCAGCAACATCGTCTTTAAAGCGACGAAGTGACTCAAGTTCACCTTCATAGATAACAACGTTTTCACGTAGTACACGGATTGGAGCGCTACGTTTAATAACACCTTCAGTAACCATACAACCAGCGATTGCGCCAATTTTTGGAGACTTGAATACGTCACGAACTTGAGCAAGACCAATGATTTCTTGTTTAAACTCTGGCGCTAACATACCTGACATTGCTTGTTTAACTTCGTCAATCAAGGCATAAATTACGCTGTAGTAACGTAGGTCTAAGTTTTCAGTCTCGATAACTTTACGAGCTGAAGCATCAGCACGAACGTTAAAGCCAACTACAATTGCGTTAGACGCTGCAGCTAGTGTTGCATCAGTTTCGGTAATACCACCAACACCTGAACCAACAATCTTCACTTTTACTTCATCAGTAGAAAGTTTAGTTAGTGAATCAGAGATTGCTTCGATAGAACCTTGAACGTCAGCTTTAAGTACCACGTTAACTTCAGAAACATCGCCTTCAGTCATGTTAGTAAACATGTTTTCAAGCTTAGCTTTTTGTTGACGTGCTAGTTTAACATCGCGGAACTTACCTTGACGGTATAAAGCAACTTCACGCGCTTTACGTTCATCTTTAACTACAGTCGCTTCGTCGCCCGCAGCTGGAATACCAGAAAGACCTAAAATCTCAACTGGAATAGATGGACCAGCAGACTTAATGTCTTTACCGTTTTCATCGCGCATTGCACGAACACGGCCATACTCAAGACCACATAATACAATGTCACCTTGGTTAAGCGTACCAGATTGAACAAGTACTGATGCTACTGGACCACGGCCTTTATCAAGACGAGATTCAATAACAACACCAGCCGCCATACCTTCAGTCGGTGCAGAAAGCTCTAGAAGCTCAGATTGGTTCAATACTGCTTCAAGAAGGTCGTCAATACCTAAGCCAGTTTTAGCTGAGATATGAACGTACTGCGTATCGCCGCCCCATTCTTCTGGAATAACGTCTAGTACAGCAAGTTCGTTTTTAACACGATCTGGATCTGCGCCTTCTTTATCCATTTTGTTTACAGCAATGATTAAAGGAACGCCAGCTGCACGTGCATGCTGTACCGCTTCTTTAGTTTGTGGCATAACGCCATCATCTGCTGCAACTACTAGGATTACGATATCAGTCGCTTTAGCACCACGAGCACGCATTGAAGTAAATGCAGCATGTCCTGGTGTATCTAAGAAGGTGATCATGTGACCGTTTACATCAACATGGTATGCACCAATATGCTGTGTAATACCACCGGCTTCGCCAGAAGCAACCTTCGCAGAACGAATGTAATCAAGAGTTGATGTTTTACCATGGTCAACGTGACCCATTACAGTTACTACTGGAGCACGTGGCTCTGACTTACCATCTTCGTGGCGGTCATTAAGTACTGTTTGCTCTAATTCGTTTTCTTTAACAATGATAACCTTGTGACCCATTTCTTCTGCAACTAATTGTGCAGCTTCTTGGTCAATCACTTGGTTAATAGTAACCATGTCACCCATTTTCATCATTGTTTTAACAACTTCAGCGCCTTTAACGGCCATGCGTGATGCAAGCTCAGCTACTGTAATTGTTTCGCTAATACGCACTTCATTTTTAACATCAACAGTTGGTTTTTGGAAACCATGTTGTAATGATGCAGGTGCTTTTAACTTAGACTTGTTACGGCCTCTTGACGCTGCAAATTTATCTTTTGCTGGCGCTTTTTTCTTTTTCTTAGCACGGCGTGTACCTTGCTCATCACGAGCATCGGCAACATCTTCTGCTTCACGTGCATAAGTAGAAGTCGTAAGATGGTGATCCGCTGTTTCTTCGCGTTTCTTACGTTCTTCTTCTTCTTTCTTCCAGCGTGCCGAGTTTTCTTCAGCTAGCTTTCTTGCTTCTTCTGCTTGACGTTTCGCTTCTTCTTCAGCTTTCTTCAATGCGGCCTCTTCTGCTTCTTTTTGCAGACGCTCAGCTTCTATGCGATCTTTCTCAGACTTAGCACTTTGCTCTGGGGTCATCTGCTTTTGTTTCGCTTTACGCTCTGCATCAGCTTTGCGTTTAGCTTCTTCTTTGGCTTTACGGTCGGCTTCTTCTTTCGCTTTGCGTTCTGCCTCTTGTTTCGCTTTTAATTCTGCGGCTTCTTGGTCAGCTTTTTGCTGCTCTTCAAGACGCACTTTTTCTTCAGCAGCTAAGCGAGCTTGCTCTTGTTCTTGTTCCATTGCGCTTTTCTTCACGTAAGTACGTGTTTTGCGAACTTCAACTTGAACATCTTTTGCTTTACCAGTAGAGCCCGTAACACTTAAAGTGCTTTTGCTCTTACGTTGTAAAGTCATACGCGCTGGGCCATCTGAACCTGTACCGCCATGATGCTTGCTTAAATGATCAAGTAACGTTGCTTTTTCAGCTTCTGTTACGTTATCAGTTGCTTGCTTAGTGATACCTGCTTGTGAAAACTGCTGTAGCAATTTATCAACAGTCGTACCTATATCGCCGGCTAGTTTTTCAACATTTACTTCTGCCATAGTGTGTAATACCTCCGTTAATAAATTACTCGTCTGCAAACCAACAAATGTTTCGTGCAGCCATAATCAGTTCACCCGCTTTTTCAGATGAAAGTTCTGTGATATCAACTAATTCGTCAATACCTTGTTCTGCCAAGTCTTCAAGTGTAACAACACCCTTGCTTGCCATAACAAATGCTAAGTGACGCTCTAAGCCTTCAAGCGCAAGTAAGTCTTCAGCTGGCTCTGCGCCATCTAAGCTTTCTTCCGTTTTAAGTGCTTTAGTTGTCAATGCATCTTTTGCGCGTGAGCGCAGTAAATCTACAGTCTCTTCATCAAGACCATCAATTTCTAAAAATTCAGACGCTGGTACATACGCCACTTCTTCAAGTGTCGAGAAACCTTCGTTGATAAGTAATGATGCAAACTCATCATCAATTTCTAAATTTTCAGTGAATAAGTTAAGTAACTTATCAGATTCAGCTTCATTTTTAGTACGCATGTCTTCAACAGTCATTACGTTTAGTTCCCAGCCAGTTAACTGACTTGCTAAACGAACGTTTTGACCATTACGACCAATTGCTTGCGCTAGGTTATCTGCTTCTACAGCGATATCCATTGAGTGAGTGTCTTCATCCATTACGATTGAAGCAACTTCTGCTGGCGCCATTGCATTGATAACAAATTGTGCCGGGTTGTCATCGTAAAGTACGATATCAACACGCTCACCGCCAAGTTCTGACGATACAGCTTGCACTCGTGCGCCACGCATACCAACACATGCACCAATTGGGTCAATGCGTTTGTCGTTAGATTTAACAGCAATTTTAGCGCGTGAACCTGGATCACGTGCTGCAGCACGTAATTCAATCATCTCTTCGCCAATTTCTGGCACCTCAATGCGGAATAATTCCATTAGCATTTCAGGTTTAGAGCGCGTTACAAATAATTGTGCACCGCGTGCTTCAGGCTTAACTTCATATAAAAAGCCACGAATACGGTCACCCGGGCGGAAGTTTTCACGTGGTAACATGTCATCACGGTAAATTACTGCTTCTGCGTTATTGCCTAAATCAAGAACAATAGAGTCACGCGTTGCTTTTTTAACAACACCCGTTACCAACTCACCTACTTGATCTTTGTATGCTTCAACAACTAAAGCACGCTCAGCTTCACGTACTTTTTGTACGATAACTTGCTTAGCCATTTGTGTTGTAATACGGTCAAATTTGATTGAGTCGATTTGCTCTTCAACATAATCACCCATTTGCAAATCAGGTTCTTCAACCTGTGCTGCTTCTAGAGTGATTTCGCTGTATGGATTCTCTAAAGAACCATCTTCTAATACAGCGGCAATCTGCCAACGACGGAACGTATCGTAATCACCAGTTTTACGGTCAATTGCTACGCGTACTTCAATTTCGCCATCGTGTTTTTTCTTTGTAGCTGTCGCTAAAGCGAACTCTAGAGCTTCAAAAATCTTTTCTTTTGGAACCGCTTTCTCATTGGAAACGGCTTCAGCAACCAATAATATCTCTTTTGCCATGGGTAATGCCTCGCTTGCCCTATTCCTTCGCACTCGAATTTAAAACTTCGCGATTAAATTCGCACGTTCGATGTTACTAAGCATGATCAGATGCTCTGCACCATCGCTAGATAGTGTGATCATATCGCTGCTAACTGCTACTAAGTCGCCTTTAAAATTACGACGACCATCCTGTGGAAGTTTAGTACGCACGCGTACTTCCTCTCCTTGCGCCTGCTCGTAGTGATCTTGTTTGAATAATAGACGATCAACACCAGGAGACGATACTTCCAAATCATATTCATTTGTAATTGGGTCTTCGACGTCTAAAATCGCACTAATTTGGCGACTTGCATCCGCACAGTTATCAACTGAGATCCCATCCTCATGAGCAATATATACTCTTAAGGTAGAATGGCGACCCGCTTGCACAAATTCAAGACCATGCAATTCAAAGCCTAACATTTCTACCGCAGGCGTTAACATGGTTACTAAATCTTGTTCAAGTTTTGTCACGAAAATCCTCCATACAAACAAAAAAAGGGCTTATAGCCCTAAAATACTGAGTTTAAGTTTTAATTTGATGACAATTGCCACAAATCGCAAGGTGCAGATACAACAACGCCCCGAACCAAGCGGGGCGTCACACCAATAAAGCATAAAACTGTGTGGCCTAGGGCCAAGCTTGGTTGCGAGTCAGTAAACTGACCTAATTAAACTACATAGTCTAAAACGCAAAACGCGCATTACTTAGAATGCGCGATATAAATTAGTAAGGTAATACCTACTAGTAGAATTGGTTGCGGGAGCCGGATTTGAACCGACGACCTTCGGGTTATGAGCCCGACGAGCTACCAGACTGCTCCATCCCGCGCCAATAGATATCAAACTTTAAATTTAATATCGCTGTTAGCTGTTTTACAACATGCTAAACAATGGCCGCTATTATAAGGATGTACGGGATGATTAGCAACTATAATACGCAATTAGTTTATAAAATTTCCAATTCGTCAAGATGCTAATTTAATGTATATATAAGTAACATAAGTAATCAATCAATTTTATAAAATGCTGTCTCTAAATTATTAAATATTACAGCTTATTATTTTTGAG
>NZ_WTKW01000409.1:0-3390 GCF_011378745.1 Pseudoalteromonas sp. Z1A6 | reverse complement strand
CAACTTAATAATTTTGAACCGTCAGTTATTTTTAATGGAGTTACTAATTATAAAATCCAAGAATCGATGCATATAATTTGTGATCCAAATACCAAAATTAATACAACTTATACAAGTCAAAGTGCGCAGGTGACGTCTGCAAAAAGCCTAAAAGATCATATAGAAGATGGGTTGTATGAAGCGAATCGAAAGCGTAATTGCCGTATGCAGAAAAATCTTTCAAATTATATACAAGTCGTAGAACAGGTAGGTCAGCTGTCTTGATTTAAAAGTAAAATATTGGCCTTACAAAGTTATACATCTTGTAAGGCCTATGCTGTAATTAATCTAGATTTAGCTTAATTCGCTTTAATGGTTTCTGCGTTTACACTTTTGTGCGGCTCAAGTGCTTTTTCTTGGTTTACACCCTTTAGTTGCATCATTAATTGCTTTACTAAAATCATGTAAATAAACATCATTGGTAGGCCTGCTACAACGCAGAGTGACTTAATGGTATCTATTCCACCACCGCATAAAAATACGCTAAAACTAATTAGCGCAATTGCACCAGCCCATAGAAGCTTAACTTTATGATCGGGGTCGCCATTTAGCTCCAGCTTATTAGTTGTTAACATAGCCGTGGCAACACTTGCGCTTGACATAGTCGTTAGCATTAAGAAAAACTGAATAACTAAAAATAATACTAAGCCAATATTACCCGATGGTAGAGTTTGAATAAGTGACACTACTGCAAACGTTAAGCCGCCTTCGCTCATCCATTGTTGAACAGGTAAGCCACCAACTAACTGCGCCCACACTGCATAGCCCCCAAAAATTGATATAAAAAATGCACAGCCGAACGAACCCATCGAAATAGTGTATAAAATAACTTCTTTAATAGTACGCCCACGTGAAATACGGGTAATAAAAAGCCCCATCATAATTAAGTAAGCGTAATACCAAAACCAGTAGTATTGAGTCCACGATTGCGCAAAGCCGCTTTGTTGAACTGGGTCGGTCCAAAGTGACATTCTAAAAAAGTTATCGAGCATGACACCTATTGAATCGGTAAAGTTATTTAAAATAAACTGCGAGTCAGCCGCAAGTAATACAAATAAGGCAAAGCATATTGCAGCTATCACCGTATAGTCAGATACTTTGCTAATACCTTTTTTAAAGCCAACAAACATTACAGCAACAAGCATTAAAACAAACAATAAAATAATGCTGCCTTGGAGTAATAAGCTATTTTTAATTCCCAACAGCGCAGAAGCGCCTGTACTTAGTAGCGATACGGTAAGTGATAGCGAACTTGCAAAGGCTGCAAGCGTGCCAAAAATTGCAAGTAAATCGATTGTTTTAGCAATAATAGGGTTATTGCCTACTACGGGTTCACACAGGGTTGAGAGTCTTAAAGTACGCTTTTTTTGTACGTAAAATGCGTACGCAAACGGAATTGCCGGAAAGCAGTAAATGGCCCAACCAGTCACGCCCCAATGAAAAATAGAATAGGTAACAGACCAAGCTGCTGCTGCGTAGCTATTTGGTTCGGCAAAAAGTGGCGGCGATTGCAAATAATACATCGGCTCGCCAATTCCCCAATATATAAGAGAAGCGCCTACGCCTGCGGTAAAAATCATACCGCCGTACGAAAAGTTAGAGTGCTCTTTTTTTTCTTCACCTAATCGAATAGATCCGTACTTTGAAAAAGCTAACCAAAATAAAAAACCAACTAAAGCTAAGCTCACAAGTTCTACTAACCAACCAAACCAGCTAGTTACAAAATGCATGGCGCTGCTTGCTAATAATTGTGATTGCTCAGGATATAAAGTTGAGATAACTAATAAGGTAATTACTAATGTAATTGCAGGAATAGCCAGCTCAAAGTTAAGGTTTTTCAATGGAGTTTCTCCACTGCACGAGTGCTTCGATATGGCTTGGATTAATTCCGCAGCAACCACCAATAATATTAGCGCCAAGGCTATACCACTGTTTTGCAAACTCAAGATACTCACCAGGAGATAAATCACGGTAGCCTTGGACTGCTTCATTTGCTTTGTGAGAACTTGAAATAGGAGTAAAGCTGTTAGCAAATGCACCTAACGCTACTTTTTTATTTTGCCTAGTTAATACGTTATTAGTGTCACGTAGTGCTTGCTCAATAACCTCAGGTATAGAGCAATTAAAGAAAACACCTGCAATGCTTTGTTGCTCAAGCAATGCTGCTATAGCGTCACTTACATATTCACCAGAGCGAAGTGTTGCCTGCTCAGTTACTTCATCATTTAACGTAAATGCGTAATAACATGGCTTATTTGAGCATTTAAGTACGCTTGCCATAACGTGCGCTTCTTCAATGCTCGATATTGTTTCGCAAAGCCAAAGGTCTACATGGGGATCTTGTGCGTTGTATAAGGTATTTAAAATAGTAAAAGCACGTTTACTTTCAAATAAGTCAGGGCGGTACGAACCAAATGCAGGTGGTAATGAACCTGCTACTAATACATTTTGTTTAGCGTTTTTTGCCGCTTTTTTAGCAATAAGAGCAGCTTGCTGTGCGAGTAACGCGCCTTGGTTTTGGTAGCGTTCTTCACCTAAATGAAATGGCACGCAAGCGTAGCTGTTAACTGTAATTATTTCGGCGCCGGCATCTATAAAACCTTGGTGAGCTTGTGCTACAAAATGAGGAGCTTCTATAAGTGCTTGCGCACTCCAAAGTGGCTGTGAGAACGGAGCGCCAATGCGCTTAAGTTCGCGTCCCATGCCGCCATCTAAAATTGTTACCTTTTTCACTTATGGACTTCTATATGTCTAAATAATATGGCGCTATTCAAACATATTTTTTAAAAAATCATAATGAAACTTCATCAGGTTGAGCATGAAAAAAGTTCAACCTATTAAATACGCTATAAAAACGCACAAAAAAAGCGACACCTCATTAGGTAGTCGCTTTTTAGTAAGTATGATTAGCTTACTTATAAAAGGCTTCAACAGTACCTTTTCTTGTAAGTAAAAGTGGTTGTCCGCGACGATCAAGCCCTTTTGGAGATGCAAACTTTATCCAACCTTCGCTGATGCAGTATTCTTCAACATCAAAACGCTCTTTGCCGTTGAACGTGATACCAATATCGTGTTCAAAAACTTCTTCCACATGATGTGGGCTGCGTGGGTTAATAGAAAGGCGATCTGGTAAAGCAGGTTTTGCGGTAGTGTCGTTCATGGTCATATTCTATATTGAATGAAGTATGCGCTATTGTAGGCAATACAAAGCTTTCGCTCAAGAGAGATAGTAGTAAATGTGTTTAAAAATGTACTAATTAATGAGTTGTGTATACAAATGAGATTGCGCTTGGAAAATATTTACAGAGGAGGTTTTGAAGATATTCGACTAAATAATTATAAAGATAAATA
>NZ_WTKW01000408.1:0-3408 GCF_011378745.1 Pseudoalteromonas sp. Z1A6 | reverse complement strand
CTATCTCGAGCAGTTATTTTCAGCGCTAACTACGTTGAATTTACTTGCAATAGGCTAACTATTGATGCGTAAGTTCGCCTTGTTTTCACTGAAAATCTCTGGCTAGAGAAAAATAAATTTAAATATCATTATGATTTAATATATTAGTAAATATCTTAACCAGAGTTCAGGTAGTTTATTTTTCGTTCACTACTAACTGCATTTGTTCATTAACCCAAGCTAGCGCTTCATGATAAGCATCGGGAACTTTTTCACCTAGATTTAGCTCTTTCGTTAGCTCGTTTGCAGCTGACCAGTTTGCTTGTTCGTAGTATTTAACTAAGTTTAAATATTTTGCTAGCAAGCCTTCATAGTTTAATAGCGCTGCTTTTATATCATTAGAAAGTGGAAGCTTTTTCATTACGCTTTCCATACTCTCATCTAAAATAGCATCCATTAGCGACATCATACCGGTTAAAAATGCCATGCCGGTATCTTTAAACTGCCCATGGGATATAGCGAGCAATTCAGCAAATCGAGCGCGCGTAAGCGATAGCCTAATTAGCTCTACAGGTTTGTCTGCTGATACTTGTGCTGCAAACAGTAGTGACAATAGCTTTTTAATTTCATTGGCGCCAAGCACTATAAGAGCTTGCTTAATGGTACTTATTTCTGCGCGTCTTGCAAATGCGGCAGAATTTGAATACCTAAGTAATTTATAAGATAGGTTTACATCACGTTCAAACACATCAGTGATTTTCTTAAGATCCATATCAACACTTGATGTTTCGTAAAGTAATTCAGCTAATGCCATTTCTGAAGGTGGTAGAGCCTTACTTTGTACCATTTCAGGTTTTGAGAAGAAAAATCCTTGGAAATAATCAAACCCAAGCTCTAAAGCTTGTTGGTAAATTTCATAGGTTTCTACTTTTTCGGCAAGTAACTTAATATGTGAGTGCGGTTTTAAATCGTTTAGAACCGTTTTTATTGTATCTATATCGGATGCTAAAAAGTCTATTTTAATAATATCAATAAATGGGTAAAAATGACGCCATACAGGTTGATGAATATAGTCATCAAGAGCAATAGTGTAACCTTTATCTTTTAAATCTTTAACGATAGCTAATAAACGCTTACCAGGCTGGATAGTTTCAAGTATTTCTACAACTATAGTGTCTTTACCTAGTAGTGTAGGGTAACCCTTTGATAGTGTTTCTAGGGTGAAGTTTATATAGGCAGGTTTATTGTCAGTTAAATCTTCTAAACCAAAATTAAACTGGCTACCCTCTATAAGTCGTGTTGTTGCTTCGTCACCATCTATATCGGGAAATACGTTATCAACGCCATCACGAAATAAAAGCTCATAACCGATAAGTTTTTTATCTCTATCTAAAATCGGTTGACGTGCAGCGTAAAAATACATAAACAGTTCCGTAAGAGTGATGTAATTGGGTATTGTAATAATATATGGCAAAAGATTCAAAATAGCATTACGTATATTTGCATGATTAATAAATTATCATTATAAATTAAGGTGTTTCTTCTATTTAATTCATTATATTTTACCAATTCGCTTTAAAATTATTCAACATGAGTATTTTTGTATCAGCTGGAAGCAACAAGTTGGAGATTTTATTGTTAGGCATGATATAGTCAGCGAGAATGGTTTTTATCCTAATAGTGTCTTTATTATAATATTTTAAGAGTCAATATTCGGATCAAGAGCCTGTTATTAATAATTATGCGGAGGCTAATTTGGAAACAGGAATGATTATTTCACTAGCATTATATTTTGTTGTAATGTTAGGTATCGGACTATATGCATATAAGCAATCTACTGGCGATGTATCAGGTTACATGTTAGGTGGACGAAATCTATCACCAAGTGTTGCTGCACTATCTGCAGGTGCATCTGACATGAGTGGCTGGATTTTAATGGGCCTACCTGGTGCGATGTTTGTTACTGGTTTTAGTAGTACATGGATAGCAATTGGTTTGGTGATTGGTGCTTGGTTAAATTATCTGTTAGTTGCACCTAGATTACGTGTGTACACTGAAAAAGCAAATGACTCTATAACAATCCCAGATTACTTCTCAAATCGCTTCAATGATAAGTCAAACTTATTACGTGTTGTATCAGCTGTTGTGATTATAGTCTTCTTTACTCTTTACACGTCATCTGGTGTTGTAGCCGGCGGAAAATTGTTTGAAAGCTCATTTGGTTTAAGTTATGAAGTGGGTTTATACATTACAACGGGTGTCGTTGTTTTATACACTTTGTTTGGTGGTTTTTTAGCGGTTAGCTTAACTGATTTCGTGCAAGGTTGTATTATGTTCATCGCACTGATTCTAGTGCCTACTGTTGCATACTCTTTACTTGAACAACCTCTAGAATCTACTTTACATAGTGTAAATCCAGATATGCTTAACTGGATTGGAGCAGGCTCTGCATTGGGTATTATTTCTGCAATGGCATGGGGTTTAGGTTATTTTGGTCAACCACATATCATTGTTCGCTTTATGTCGGTACGTAGTGTTAAAGATATGCCTAAAGCTCGCCGTATTGGTATGACATGGATGATTGTTGCTGCCCTTGGTGCTGTTGGTACTGGTATATTTGGTGCTGCTTATACTTATGAAAATAATATTGTAGTTGAAGATCCTGAAACGATTTTCCTAATTCTTTCTGAGTTATTGTTCCACCCACTTATTGCTGGCTTTTTACTAGCTGCAATTTTGGCTGCTATCATGAGTACTATCTCATCGCAATTGCTAGTAAGCTCAAGTTCATTGACTGAAGATTTATATAAAACATTTTTACGTAAAGATGCTAGCGACTTTGAATTAGTTACTGTTGGTAGAATTAGCGTTGCCGTAGTGGCTATGTTTGCTATTTACTTAGCTTACGACAGAGATAGCTCTATTTTAGACCTAGTAAGTAATGCATGGGCAGGCTTTGGTGCTGCTTTCGGTCCATTGGTACTGTTCAGCCTTTACTGGAAACGTATGAATTTTGCCGGTGCGTTATCGGGTATGTTAGTAGGTGCGTTTACAGTGCTTGTTTGGGTTTATGGTCCGTTTACTATTAATGGTGAAAGCTTAAGTAGCTTTATGTACGAAATAGTACCTGGCTTTATTTTATCTAGTATCGCAATTGTTGTTGTTAGCTTAGCTACAAAAGAGCCAGAGCAAAACATTACCGCTTTATTTGATGAAGTAGAGAAAGAGCTTTAAATAGCAATTACTACTCATTTTTGAATGAGTAGTAATTAATACCAATCCGCAATAATACTTAATTATTTTGCGGGCTAATGTGTCGCTACCGGCGTTAAAAAATTATCATTTAGAACAACTAAATATCGAATTTTTTGCCTAGCTATCAACACGTTTTTTTACCCTCAAAATAGATCACTTAATTAAGTGAATTGG
>NZ_WTKW01000407.1:0-3414 GCF_011378745.1 Pseudoalteromonas sp. Z1A6 | reverse complement strand
GAGTAAATTTAATTTTATTAAACATAAATTATTTAAGAGGATTAAGTAATTCATTGCGCCAAAAAGTTACTGATATAGAGCGACTACACTGTAATTTTTTGCCTTATAGATGAATTACATATTCTTTGTAATAATTGTTCATACGTTTAATTAAATTGGTATTAAAGCTTATTTAACAGCGGCTTTAATTGGCTTGTCGCCATCAAACAACTTAAAAATGCGGTTACTAATAAATGAGTTGGTCGCAATATGTAATAATGCATTGGCTACGTTTTCGCGGCTAATTTTAGCTTCTGAACGATCACTTGGTTGCTGCGTAGTTACTTGCATTGAAGCACTATCGTCAGTCAATGTACCAGGGCGAACAATGGTATAATTTAAACCACTGTTTATTAGGTGCTCGTCAGCCATATGCTTAGCAACTAAGTAAGGTTTTAAATCACCTTGAATCGAATCTGGATCGTCAGCACCAATCGAACTGACCATAATAAAGTGATTAACGCCGTGCTCTTTAGCGAATGTAGCTGCTTTTGTTGCAGCCCATAAATCAATGAGTACAGTTTTATCATCGCCTGTACTTCCACCAGAACCAGCAGCAAAAATCACTTGGTCACAGCCTTTCATTGCATCACCAAAATCGCCTTCAAGATCTTGCTCAACAATAGTTAAAAAAGAGCTGTTTAAATCGCTTAACTTATTTTTGTCACGCACTAATGCCACAACATTTTGCTCATTTTCTAAAAGTAGCTCAGTTGTCATTTTACCTATTTGTCCGCTTGCGCCAATAATTAGGGTCTTACTCATAATTAACTCCTTCCAATAAATAGTAAAAGTAATGTGCTTACAAACAGACCTTGGGGTAGGGGATTATTTTTAAAGGGTAAAAAAGAGTTTAAATGAGCTAATTTCAAAAAATACTTTAATTAAAGTGCGATACTTAACTGAGTATTAAAATTAGCTGCTTTTGGTGTGTTTTTTTAGACCTTTTTATTCAACCATTATACTCACTTCGGTCACATAACTACGGCGGTATAGACTAATACGGACTTTACGTTCTTGGTAGTTATAAAACAAAGTGCGATATGTATTATTACCGCTTGTTTTTAAAGGCTCACCTAATTTTTGCTGATAAAAGTGCGTGATATCAGAAATTGAATCGGTTAAATAACCGGTGCGAACCATTGGGTATTCGCTTGCTACATCCATCGTTGTAACAAACTCTTCAGGAAGGGGGATTTCGGTGACATTTTGGCTGAGTACGTTAAACGATAGAGTACATAGCAATATTATTGAAAATGCTAAAATTTTCATGAGAGTCCTTTAAGTAATAAATTCCTTTTATTGGTACTTATTTTACCTCAATAAGCACTGTTGTCATTTAAATTTTATTGCGAATTAAATCTCTGACGATAAATCGTGCAGGGTGAATCGCTTGGCTTACACGTTCGCTTAATGGACGGGGCTCGTTATTTAAACAACTTACGAGATGATCAGCACTTAGAGGTGCGCTACACAACGCGCGAGCACCAAAACCGGTAAATATGTGTAATCCTTGTTGTGGTTTATTAAGTTGCTCATATTGGTAGCGTTTACCTAAACGTAGATTAGCAAAAGCCATTATGTAATCACTTTGCTCGCACCATTGCCCTACCATTGGTAGGTGATCTATAAATGTGCAGCGAACAGCCGCTTTTGCCGAGGTTATATTGCCAAGGGTAGAGGCAAATTCACTTTGCTGATAAAAGCTAAGTAGTTGCTCTTGGTTTAATTGGTTGTCGAGCGCTGTAACTTGGCGGCTTTTAGTGTTTTTTTCAAATGTGGCACCCATGCAGTGATGATCTAAATAAGCCGGGGTAAAATACCCTTTATGGCATAGCACTGTTTTAAGTTTACGTGATTGCTCACTTGCCTCAATATGTGAAACCTGACCGCGCACGCCTACTATAGGTAGCGCTTTTGTTTGCTTAAATGCATCGCTGTGCTCACCTGCACAAATAATTACATCGCTAAACGGGCCTAGCTGCTCATCATTCGTTAATAAAAACCAACCGCTATCAGTTTTTTTAAGCTGCTTTATATTGCAGTTAAATAGGCTTTTAAATGGGCTTATGCTATTTGCAGCGCTTAGCATAGCGTTTACTAATTGTGGCGGGTTAACCCAGCCGCCTTGTTCAAAAAATACGCCTGAATAACCTGTCGTTACGCCGGCTATTTCATCGCCTTGCTCTGCGGTTACGTTACGCATTAGCTGGGTTGGCCACAGTTGCTTTTGTGCTAAGTTTTCGTGCTTATCAGCGAGAGGTTTTTTCACTGCGTGTTGTAATACGCCGCACCAATCGTAATCAAAGCTAAAGCCGTTTTTGAGTAACTGGTTATACAAACGTTTTGCGTATAAAAAGCTATGTGCAAACAATTCACTGTGTGGCGAGTTTTTAGCTTGTAGGTGAGGGTAAATAGCGCCTTGCACATTGTGCGATGCCCCCATTGCAGGCTTTTCATCTTGGCAGAATAATTGGCTGGTTATGCCTCGTTTAGCCAAGCTGTATAAAATACAGCTACTGGCAATACCACCGCCAATGACCGCTACATTTTTTAAAGTACTGCTATCTTGATTAAAATAAGCGGGGGTTGATTGAGCGCTATTAACATGTTTAAGTTGGCCAATAAGCATATTTTCTTTTTGATTAAAATCTTTGGCTTTTTTAATGCTAAAGCCAGCCTCTATTAATCCTCGTTGAACAAAGTCAGCGGCAGTAAAAGTCGATAAGGTTGCATTAGCTCTTGTTATATCAGCCATGGAGTTAAATAAACTTTGCTGCCACATATCAGGATTTTCACTTGGCTCAAGCCCATTTAAATACCAAGCATCAACAATTCCTGTTTGCGGGTAGCTCATTGCTTGTATTGATTCAAGCGCATCACCAAAGTATAAATCGAGAACAACATTGCCATTATTAAATTCGAGCCGGTGGCATCCTTCTAAATTAATTGGGTAGTTTACTGTTAATTGCTCAGTAAAATAACTTAAGGTAGGCCAAGCGGTTAATGCTTGTTTTAAGTCTGTTAATGTTAAGGGATACTTTTCAAACGAAATATAGTGTAGGCGTTTTACGCTTTTTTCACATTCATTTTGAACTTGCATCCGCTCAAGGTGGTCTTTAAAGCGTTGCCACGTATTTAAAAAGTTTAAACCGGTGCCAAAACCGGTTTCGGCAATAACAAAATGTGATTGGTCATGATTTTGTAATCGTACATCTATATTATTTTGCTCATAGTACACATAATGCGATTGAGCTAAGCCATCGTCATTAGAAAAATAAATATCACCGGAGTCATTAGTCAAAGGTGTACCTAAATTATTAATGTGACTATGTGCGTTCTTAATCATAATTTTTTAAATTTATAGATATATTT
>NZ_WTKW01000406.1:0-3441 GCF_011378745.1 Pseudoalteromonas sp. Z1A6 | reverse complement strand
TTATTTATATAGAACAACTATGTATCATAATTTTAGCCTTGTTATTGCGCTATTTTCTTATCGCTATAATAACTCACTAATTTAATGCAATTGGTATTAGTTCAAACCCAGCTTTTTAAGTTCTGTTTTTACTAGCTTTGCAGAAAGTGGTACATAACCATCTTTTTCTACAATTTGCTGACCATCTTTTGAAAGTACCATTCTTAAAAATTGTTCTTCCATAGGTGATAGTGGCTTATTCGGGTGTTTATTCACATAAACATATAAAAAGCGCGATAGCGGGTATTTACCTTGCGCAACGTTATCAAGTGTTGCATCAACAAAGTTATCGCCTTTTTTAGCAAGCGGTACTGTACGTACGCCAGATGTTTTATAGCCGATACCAGAGTAACCAATTGCATTTAATGAAGATGAAATTGACTGTACTACCGATGCAGAACCCGGTTGCTCATTTACATTATTACGGAAATCACCTTTACACAGTGCTTTCTTTTTAAAGTAGCCATAAGTACCTGATACTGAGTTGCGTCCGTAAAGTTGCACATCTTTAGCTGCCCAATCACCTGTTAGACCAACATCGCTCCAACGGTTAACTTGCTCTGGTGCGCCACATTTACGAGTAGATGAAAAGATAGCATCTACTTGGTCAATACGAAGACCTTCAATTGGGTTATCTTTATGTACAAATACAGCAAGTGCATCAATAGCTACACGAACTTCTGTTGGCTTATAACCGTAACGTTTTTCGAACGCTTCGATTTCTTTAGATTTCATTTTACGGCTCATTGGACCTAGGTTAGCTGTACCTTCGGTAAGTGCCGGTGGCGCAGTAGAAGAACCTGCCGCTTGAATTTGAATATTTACATTTGGGTAAATACGTTTGTACTCTTCAGCCCAGAACGTCATCATGTTGGCTAAAGTGTCAGAACCTACTGATGAGAAGTTACCTGAAACACCACTAATTTTTTGATACTCAGGAATATCTTGATCTAAAGCAACTGCTTGTGCAGATACGAAAGTTGTAACAGCCACACCCATTGCGGCAACTAAGTTTTTAAATTTCATGTAGGGTTCTCCGGTTTGTTCGTCCCATTTTCTAACTGCTGCCCACTCTAAAGTGAGTACATGACAGTTACATTACTCTTAAATGACACTTTTATGACTTTGCTTTTCAGCCTAATTACTTAGCTAGCGAAACTGTCTTATCTATTGAAAATTCGAAAGAAAAACACGAACCTTTGTTAACTTCACTGCTAATATTTAATTTACTATCGTGGCGCGTTAGTACATGTTTTGTAATCGCGAGCCCTAAGCCTGAGCCACCTGTTGTTCTGCTGCGGGCTTTATCAACACGATAAAAACGCTCAGTTAAACGGTTAATATGCTCTGGCGCAATACCATCACCATTATCGGTAACACTAAAACACGCTTTATTGTTTTTGCGCTGCCAACATACTTCCACTTTGCCACCGGGTTTAGTGTAATGAATGGCGTTAAATACTAAATTAGAAAACGCACTACGCAGTTCATCCTCAGAGCCTTTAATATCGAGGGTTTTATCAATATTAAAAATAAGCTCATGGCCTTTGTCTTGATTAATTGAGTTTGCCTCAGTGTGAATATAACCAAGTAATTGCGGTACGTTTATGGCTTTATCATTGTCTTGGCGACGAGCACCTTCAATACGCGAAAGCGATAGTAATTGGCTGACTAAGCTATCCATGCGCTTGCATTGTTCAAGCATAGTATTTTGCGCTTTGTTCCACATTGCTGGCGGCGGCATCATGTCGCCATCCATCATCTCAAGATACCCAGTAACCACTGTAAGCGGTGTACGTAGTTCGTGTGACACATTGGCTACAAAGTCTTTACGCATCTGTTCTAGCTGTTTTAAGCGCGTTACATCACGCACAACAACCATAAGTTGCGTGCTTGCATAAGGCATTACCCTAAATTCTAGTACTTGCTCAATGCTATGGCCGTTATCCAGCTCAAGCGCGTCGTCAAATTCACCTTTGTGCATGTATTTAGCAAACTTAGGTTCGCGAATTAAATTATCAAGACGCTGACCATGATCGGTTGGCCACTGCAAACCAAGCACTTTAAGCGCTAGTTGATTACACCACACAATACTTAAATCATTTTGCAGTACCACTACCGCATCAGGTACTGCTTCAGCCCCATCGCGAAAGCGACGAATTAAATCAGCAAGCTCATTACGTTTTTTACGATTACGGTGCTGTAGATGATAAATACCTTCAAACACTTGCTCCCATGCACCCTCGCCCTCAGGTGGATTAAAGCTACGTTGATTAAGTAGCCAATCGCTCAAACGATAAAGTTGATGGTAGTGCCAAATAAGGAGGGAAAAAGATCCTAAAAATAAAAGCAAAAATGGCGCGCCAACTAGCACACCAATTAATAGTAAGGGTAAAAAATAGATAAACAGGCGCTTTACTAACGCCTGCTTATTAACAACTCGATACATACACTCACTTTACCTTAGAGTAGTAATACATGCGTATTTCATACATTAGCTAAGCTTTAAGCTGATCACAGCTTACTTGAAAAACGATATCCAGCACCACGTACAGTTTGCACCAAACGGTCATGTCCAAGTGGGCCAATTGCTTTACGCAGACGACGAATGTGCACATCAACCGTGCGATCTTCTACGTAAACATTAGTTCCCCATACATGATCAAGCAGTTGTTCACGGCTATAAACACGCTCTGGGTGAGTCATAAAAAAGTGCAGTAATCTAAATTCGGTTGGCCCCATATCAAGCTCGTTACCTTCTGAGGTAACACGATGCGAAATAGGGTCTAAACGCAGGCCATGTACTTCAATAGCTTCTTCTAATGAGGTTGGCGATACACGGCGAATAACCGCTTTAATACGTGCCATAAGCTCTTTAGGAGAAAACGGCTTAGTGACGTAATCATCTGCACCTACTTCAAGGCCGCGTACTTTGTCTTCTTCTTCGCCGCGAGCTGTAAGCATAATAATTGGGATTTGGCGGGTGTGTTCGTTTTGCTTAAACTTTTTAGCAATTTGAATACCGCTTCCACCAGGTAACATCCAATCAAGTAAAACCATATCTGGGTAAGGTTCAACCATAGCTGCAATAGCAGAGTCGTAATCTTCTGCTTCAATTGCTTGAAATCCATTTTGCTCTAAAACAAAAACCAACATCTCCCTGATAGGAGCTTCGTCATCTACGACTAGTACTTTACGTGACATTCCAATTTATCTCTTACGCTATCGAATTAGTTTTCATTATTATGACTAAGTATGACATTTTTATGAAAGTGTAACGTGTAAATTAAAATGGTGGTAAAAAAAACACAAATTAGTGACAAAAAACCTCATTAACGTCATATTTTTAAAACCTTTTTAATATTTAACGTAATAAAAAGAGATTTACGATAAATTTATAAA
>NZ_WTKW01000405.1:0-3444 GCF_011378745.1 Pseudoalteromonas sp. Z1A6 | reverse complement strand
GTTGTTCTTTAATGGTGTTTATGGCGCTGTTTTTATAAATAATGGAGCCTGCTTTTTATTCATTTTGTTGGTTTTGCAAACAACTAATAATGTAAATTATATGTTTGTTTTTTTGTTTTTTTGTTTTTATTTTGTTTTTTGGTTTTATCCTTGGTTTTTTGTTAATTTATTGTTTTTTATGGTGATTTTCCTGTTAATTGCTGTCGCATTTTGTTGGCAAGTTTGTTTTTATTGTGTTATTAATTTGTTTCTCCTTACACGTTGAGGGGGTTAAATACTTTAAATTAGTAGGCGTTATATAAAGTATTTAACGTAAGACATAAAAAATAATAATCTAATTATCTAGGGATAAATCAAAAATGAACCATAATTTTTCTAAGACATTTAAACGCTCATTCACTGCTGCAGCAGTTGCAATGACGTTAAGTGCGGCAATGCCAGCAATGGCAGATAACGTTAACGGCGCTATCAAAGGTAGCTTAACTGCTCAGTCAGGTGTTTCATTAGCGGGTGCATCAATAACAATAACAGATGAAAGCAAAGGTTATTCTAAAACACTAACTGCTGATGCAAATGGTGAGTTTGATCTTAAGCAAGTGCCAGTAGGTAAGTATGATATTACAGTATCCCAATCTGGTTTTGACCAAGCTCAAGTTAAAGATGTTGTTATAGGGGTAGGTAAAACAGCTCTCATTCAAATTCCACTAACTACAGGTAATATCGAAAGAATTGCTGTTGTAGGTGGCTCTATTCGTGCAATAGATGTTTCTGCATCAGAGTCTTCATTAAATATTAGCTCTGAAGAATTATCGCTACTACCAATATCTCGCTCAGTAACTTCAGTAGCATTGCTTGCGCCTGGCGCAACTGAAGGGGACAGTCGTTTTGGCGACCAAGCTTCATTTGGTGGTGCTTCTGTAGCTGAGAATGCTTATTACGTGAATGGTCTAAATATGACTAATTTCCGAAATGGTCTTGGCGGTGCAACAATCCCATTTACCGCATACGATAGCTTTCAAGTTAAAACGGGTGGTTATTCTGCAGAGTTCGGGCGTACTACCGGTGGATTAATCTCATCAGTTACTAAATCTGGTTCTAATGATTTTCACTTTGGTGTTGAAACGATTTATTCATCTGACTCGTTAAGTGAGCAAGCTCCTGATTCACTTTACAAACAAAATGATCGTTGTGACGATGCAGACGGGCATTGTATTGGTGATTTATATGTTAATAACCAAGACGACTACGACAATTCATTTGAAACAAGTATTTATGCTTCAGGTGCAATAGTTGAAGACACATTATTCTTCTATGGTATTTACACTGCAAGAGATAATGACTATGAATACGGTAATGCATCACAAACAGATTTAACAGTTGAAAAAGATGATGACCCATATTACCTAGCTCGTTTTGATTGGAATATTAACGAAGATCATCAGCTAATGCTTTGGGGCTTTAGTGATAAGCGAACTTATTCAGAAAAAACAATTTCAGATCCTGAAGGAAATGGTAATTATACTGAAGATGGCGGTACAGCTTTTCACAAGCGAGGCGGAGAAAGTTTTGCAGTTCGTTATACTGGTAATCTAACAGATGACCTAAGTATGTCAGCAATGTATGGTCAGGTTAAGTTTTCAGAAACTGATTACTCAGACTTTGATGATTGTCCTACAGGTTATGATGCCGATTTAGGTGAGGATACTACGTGTTATGTAAACTTTACCGTTGGTGAAAATGAAGATAAACGTGAGCAATTGCGCGTTGACTTTGATTACTACCTAAACGATGAGCATACGTTAAAGTTTGGCTATGATTCTGAAACTAATACAGCTGATTCAACAACACAAAACTCTGGTGGCGTTTACTACTATTATCGTACATACGAAGAAGGCGCTAGACTGGCTAATGGTTATGTCTTACCTGAAGAAATGAAGACAACACGTGTACGCGATTATAAAAATGGCGGTTCGTTTGAAGTAGAAAACTGGGCTATTTATATTGAAGATCAATGGTCAGTTACTGAAGATTTAACATTAACATTAGGCCTTCGTAATGATAGTTTTACTAACTACAATGCAGATGGCGAAGAGTTTGTTTCTATTGATAACCAAATTGCCCCTCGTATAGGTGGTTCTTGGGATATTAATGGAGATGGCGATAGTAAGTTATTCTTCACTGCTGGTCGTTATTACCTACCGGTAGCAGCTAATACAAATATTCGTTTAGCGGGTGCAGAAACATTTATCCAAACTTGGTACGCTTTTGAAGGGTTAAATGCTGACGGTACTCCTGTAGGTTTAGGTACTCAGCTAGGTGATCCTGCTATTTCTAATGGTGGTGACGGTACTGCGAAACCATCAAATACCTTATCTGATAAAGATCTTGAACCAATGTATAACGATGAGTATATGATTGGTTATCAAGCAGCAATTAATGATGATTGGTCATGGGGTATCAAGGCAACTTACCGTGTTTTAGGTAATCAAATTGATGATGGTTCTTATATCTTTAATGATGAAAATGGTGAATATTTAGGTGAAAACTGGTTCTTATTTAATCCTGGTAATGGCGCTACTTTCAATTTCGATCTTGATGGTGACGGCACCACTGAAGAATATAGCTTTACTGCACAAGAGTTAGGTTACCCGGAAGCTAAGCGTAAATACGCATCAGTTGATTTAACATTAGAGAAAACATGGGATCAGGTTTGGTCTTTAAAAGCGCTATACACATGGTCTCACAACTATGGTAATACAGAAGGTTTTGTTAAATCTGATAATGGTCAAGATGATGCTGGTCTTACGCAAGATTGGGATTACCCTTATTTAATGGATGGTGCTAATGGTAATCTACCTGCAGATCGTCGTCATAACATTAAAATTTATGGTGCTTTTGCTGTTACAGAAGACTTCTTAATTGGTGCTAATGTTAATATCGCATCTGGACGTCCTTGGACTGCTTTAGGCCAAGGTTATACTCCAGACCCTGATCAATACCAATATGGTGATACTTACTACGTAGGTGACAAACGTTTCCCTCGTGGCAGCATGGGTACTACACCATGGACAGCACGTTTAGATCTTAACTTTACTTATAACCTTCGCTTTAACGATCAGAAAGTTCGTTTAGCTATGGATGTATTTAACGTATTTGATGCTTCTACTGAAACTCGTTACGACGAAGCTGCAGAAATAGCTGCTGGCGATGGAAATGCTACATTTGGTTTAGCTCAGTCTTACCAATCACCACGTAGAATTCAATTATCAGCGTCTTACGATTTCTAATAACTTGTTATACCAATTCGCTTAATTAAGTGATTTATTTTTAGGATGGAAAAACGTGTTGATAGCTAGGCAAAAAATTTGCTATTTAGTTGTTCTAAATAAGAATTTTTTAACACAGATAGCGACATGTTTAGCCCCCGAAAAATGATTAAGTATT
>NZ_WTKW01000404.1:0-3449 GCF_011378745.1 Pseudoalteromonas sp. Z1A6 | reverse complement strand
AGCGTAATTTAGGAGTGAGTTTTTTTAAGTACTGTTTGTTAGTGTTATCGAAAATATAAAATTGAAGAATTTGAGGATCAAAAAAGGCGGTAAAACCGCCTTTTTAATGTGATTTAATGTTTAACTATTATTACAGCTTGTAACTTAAACCTAAGAATAAACGTGGGCCGTAGTCATTCACTTCACCTAAGTTACCTTCAACAAAGAAGTCTTGTGATTTAGGTGCACTGAACAAGTTAATTGCTTCTGCTTTAACTCTAAAGTGCTCATCAATTTTGTATGATGCGCGCATTTCCCATACACCTACGCCATCAACATAACGAAGTCGAGTACCATTTGTAGTATATGGTTGGAAATACTCACTACGATATTTGTAAATAACAGCAGTATCAAATCCACCAATTTGGTAGTACAGCTGGCTGCTAAATACATGCTTTGAGAAACCAGGTACTGAAGCCGACTCAATAATACCGTCAGTTAACTGTGTAGTATTACCATCTACGTCAGTCTCAAACGTATCGCCGTATAAGCTATCTTGGAACTCAAAATCAGTGTCTGCATAGTTGTAACCAAATTTCATACCGATGCCGTTATCCCAGCGGTAAGAAAATGAAGCTTCAAGACCTAATATTTCACTGTCATCGTCTGATGTAACAGAGTTAGTAATTGGTAATGAAACAGTTTCACCGGCAACAGTAAAATCTTCAATTACTGTTTGTTGTTGAAAACCACCGTTGAACTGTTTGTAGTATAAGCTTAACGCTAAGATTGAATCTTCGTTAGGGTACCATTCAAACGCAGCATCGTAGTTCCACGACATAAGCGGTTGAGTGTCCGGGTTACCAGAACCATTTACACCCACTAATAAATCGCTAATTGATGTTGCTGTACCTTCTGTATCTTCTTGGAATGTACGGCTGTAACCTAAATCAGATGGATCTGCGCGTGACATACCACGGTATATACCTGCACGGAATAAAATATCTTCACTGTAGTCAATAACTAGGTTAAAACTTGGTAAATACTTCGTGTAGTCACCACCGCTTTTTATTTTATCCAATGAACCATTATCAGATTCAACCAGAGAAAGTACACCGGTGTCGCTTGTTACTACGTCAAAGCTATTTCTAAAACCAATCGAAGTTACTTCTGTGTCTACAATACGAAGACCAAAGTTACCGCGAATGAATTTACCAAACATTTCAGTATCGTAGTTAGCCATTAAGTACACTGATGTTGTTTTTTCTGTTACATCGATTGTACCTGCATTTTCATATTCAACTTCTGGGTAAGCAAACACACCATCAGCGTTAGAACCAGCTACAGCTTGTGAGAAACATACGTTGTCGTATGTAGCCCATGATGAACCTGTACCGCTATCTACAACGTTACCGTCACTATCAACATTTGTTACGATATCGCCATCAGATACACTTGATAAAAAGCCTGATTCAGGGAAATCGATTTGACAACCTTGTAATACGTCAAGCGCTTCAGTACCAGAGTCTAGTGTGTATTCATTTCGTGAACCGTTACCTTGGCTACCACCATACTGTAGGAAGGTCATTTCAGATGTTCTAATACCACCTTGAATACTGGTGAAAACATTGCCATCTAAGGTATAGTCAAAATCTAGTCGCGCTGAGATAACTTCGTTTTCACGAACATTTTCACGGTCAAGTCGTGTTCTTAGGCTATCTGTAAAGTTTGAAATATCTGTTACGTCAAAGTCTGTCAGTGTGAAATGAGGGATCTCATCGCCCATATCCCAAGAAAAGAAATTACGACCTGATGTTCTACCACGGTTAGATATTTGAAGTTCTTCGCGTTCTGTTTTTGAATACGCTAAATCTAAGTCAACAGTTAATCTATCGGTAACTGTATGTTCTATATTTATGCCGTAACCTTGGTAGTTTTCTTCACGAGAAAATTGCTCACCTGCAGATTCAATTCGCTCTTCGCCTTCCCAATGAAGGATACCGCCAACATCATTAGTAACAAGTGTTGGACCGGTTACGCCTGGTGTTGCACGTTTTTGTAAAAAGATTAAATCGTGGCGTGCTTCTTTTTGTGTTCTATCTGAAATTTGTGCATCAAAGTTAACATCCCAATCAGCTGAAGGTTGATATTGCAGTGCAAAAAACATTGCATCACGTTCATCTGATGTCTCGTTTTGACGGTAGCTTCGGCTACTGCCAGTCCAAGCATAAGGAGTCCCATCACTTACTGCTTTACCTGTATCAGGATCAATTTTTGTATCGTAACCTTGATTTTTACTGCCGCTTACTTGATCTTCACAGTCACCTGCGCTGCTGCGATAAAAACCTTCGTTGGTATTATTAGGATCGTTTAAACACGCCCACAATGAAGAACCTGATGGGCTAGAGCTTCTGTATTCAGCTTCTGGTTGGCTGATATCTTGGCGCTGTACACCAAAAGACACACCAACGGCTTGGCCGTTATCAAATTCAAACTGGTCTACATAACTAAACGTGCCACGGTAACCCGCGTCACTTTGAAGTGAGTTATCTACATTACCTTCATCAGGGTTGTAGTTTAATTTAACTTCAGCTGATACACGTTGCTTGCCAAAATCAAGTGGAGTTATAGTTTCAAGTGCAATAACACCTGCAACACCACCTTCAATCATTGACGCATCTTGCGTTTTATAAATTGCTACTTTTTTTACAAGTTCAGACGGAAACTGCGAAAAGTTAACTGAGCGGTCACCACTACCATTAGTCGCTTCACGACCATTGATATGCGTTGCACTTAAAAATGGACCAAGACCACGAATAGTGATTTCTGTTGCACCACCGTTTTCACGGTGAGATGCAGCACCTGTAATTGATTCCAGTGCTTCACCGATAGACAGTGCTGGTAAATCACCAATATCTTCAGATGACAGGCCATCAACTACCGTTGTTGCTTCACGTTTAATTGCTATTTGGTCTTGAATCGTTCTACGTGTACCTGTAACACTAATTATTTCAACGTCTTCTTCAACTTCTGTCGCTTTTCCCTGATCTTCCTGTGCGCTTGCTGTAAATACGCAAGAACTTGCCATACCTGCGATGACCGCTGTTCTTACCCATTTTGCAACTGGGCGCATTGCAAACTGCCCTGTTGTAGAATTATTGTTATCTCGTGACTTCAACGACATTTGAATTCTCCGCTGGTTGTTGTTGTGTGATTTTAGTGTGTTAGCTTGTTATGCTTATGTATATTTTATGTGACCTTTGACGTTAATATACTTAAACGCAGCACGATGATCAACCAATTTGACGCTTTAATATTACCATAAGGTATACCAATTTTAACTTAGCGGCATTACCAGCAGGTCAGGCAGGTTTTTTACTAGAATATAAACCGCTCTAAACTAGTTTATAAATGGGTAATGTAGGTTGAGAAAAGTGTGGTGATTATTAATAAATAATAAAAAAGCCCCA
>NZ_WTKW01000403.1:0-3453 GCF_011378745.1 Pseudoalteromonas sp. Z1A6 | reverse complement strand
AAATAAAAATGCCGCTAAATAGCGGCATTTTTATTTTTAAGCTTTACTTAAAAGTAGCTAACAACGTGAGTATTTGTTGTAACTTAATAACGGTTGTTTTCAGTTTTTCTTCTTCAAAACCATCGTTAGATAAGCTTTCAACATCAGCGGCTACGTCGAGTACGTAAGGCTTAAAACGTTTAGCTTCAAAGCTAAAACCGGCATCTTGTGCAAATAAGGCTTTAAATTTGCCATGGCCTTGTTGTTGTAATTCGTCTAATTTTTTATCGGCGTCAAGTGCCTGACGATAAACAATTTTTAAGTTAGTGTTGAGTTGTTCAATTATAGAATCCATGGTTTTCCTAAAGCTTTGTGCTGCATGGCCGACATAATACGTGGATTACATTTAAAAGTCAGGTTGATTAAGGCTTATAATTATGAATATATCAGGTGGAAATTTACCAGCTATGTCTGGTTCAGGCCAAGGCAGCGAGCTTTACACTGCTGCTTTGTCTAAAAAACAGCAATTAGCTGATGGCGCTGCAGCGCTTGCACTTATTGAAGGTGCAGCGCAATCGTCAAGTGCGCAAACGCCGGCTAAATCGGCGACTGCATCACTGGGTAATAACGTAAATATATATGTTTAAATGAGCTTAAGGTCGATAGGTGTTTTGCTTTTTTGACCACCGATTTCTCTTACTAATTTAGGCACTAAAAATCCAGGCAGAGCTTTTAATAGCTCTGCCATTATTTCAATTGCTTGCGCTTCATTAATATCAAAGTGGCTCGCCCCTTCAACTTTATCTAGCAAATACAAATAATACGGCAATACGTCTGCGTCAAATAACGTTTCGCTTAAATTTATTTGCGCATCGAGCGTATCGTTCACATCTTTTAAAATTACAGCTTGGTTTAGAAGCGTTACGTTTGCTTGTTTAAGCTTTTGCATGGCAGCTTTAAAATCAGCGTCTATTTCGTTTGCGTGGTTTATGTGATTAATAAAAATAATTTTTAATGGCGATTTTGCTAATCGTTCACATAACTCATCGGTAACTCGCGCCGGTATAACTACTGGCAAACGGCTATGAATTCGCATTCGTTTTATTTGTGGTAATTGCTCAAGCTCATCCAAAAACCAGCTTATTGCATCGTCTTTGGCCATCAGTGGATCGCCACCACTTAAAATCACTTCGTTTATATTGCTATCTGATTTTATGTAGCTCAGTGTTTCTAGCAGACTTTTTTTATTGAGTTGGTTTTCTTGATACGGGAAATGCCTTCTAAAGCAATAACGACAATTTACAGCACAGCCGGTTTTAAACATCACCAAAACACGTGATTTATACTTATGTAAAAGGCCTGGTTGGTCGTTATCTTGCTCAAGTAGGGGATCTTTATTAAAACCCGATTTAGTCAAAAATTCTTGATGGCGTGGCATAACTTGTAGCAATAGAGGATCGTTTGGATCGCCTTTGCGTATTTTTTTTATAAAAGGGATAGGCACGCGTACCGGAAATAAACTACGGGCTTTTAGGTCGTTTTCATGGACTTGGCTCGATAAACCGACCATTTCAAGCAAGGTTTTTGGGCAGGTAACTACATTTGCTAATTCTTTTTGCCAGTTTTTATGCAAATTTGCTTCATTTCTTTGTATCATTGGCATGTAGATTACTCGAAAAATATAAATAGAGGAAACGATGGCGAATTATAGCACCAACGAGTTCAAGGGCGGCCTAAAAATTATGATGGACGGCGAGCCTTGCAGTATCTTAGAAAATGAAATGGTAAAACCTGGTAAAGGTCAGGCGTTTAACCGTGTTCGTATCCGTAAACTTATCTCTGGTAAGGTGCTTGAAAAAACCTTTAAATCGGGTGAATCAGTTGAAGGTGCTGATGTAATGGATACAGATTTAGCGTATCTATACACAGACGGCGAATTTTGGCATTTCATGAACAACGAAACATTTGAGCAAATTGCTGCTGACGAAAAAGCACTAGGCGATTCAGTAAAATGGTTAGTTGAAAATGATTTATGCACAATTACATTATGGAACGGCAGCCCTATTGCTGTTACACCACCTAACTTTGTTGAGCTTGAGATCACTGAAACAGATCCAGGCCTTAAAGGCGATACAGCGGGTACTGGTGGTAAACCAGCAACGCTTAGCACAGGCGCTGTGGTACGAGTTCCATTATTCGTACAAATTGGCGAAGTAATTAAAGTAGATACTCGTAACGGTGAATACGTAAGCCGTGTTAAGTAAGCTTTAACATTGTTTATAAAATCCCAGCTTACGCTGGGATTTTTTTTGGAGAAAATATGTCAGCAGATCTTTGGGCCCCAAGCGCAAGCATTGAAACACTAAAACAACGCGCATCGATATTACGTAGCATCCGTGAATTTTTTTATGTACGTGATGTTTTAGAAGTAGAAACGCCAAGCTTAAGTGCTGCCAGTGTAACCGATGTGCACTTAGCTAGTTTTAATACCACATTTGTGGGCCCAGGGCATGCTGGTGGGCTTCCTCTATTTTTACAAACATCTCCAGAGTTTGCCATGAAACGCTTGTTAGCAGCAGGCTCAGGCGCTATTTTTCAGCTTTGTAAAGCATTTAGAAATGAAGAAGCGGGTAGCCATCATAATCCCGAATTTACAATGCTGGAATGGTATCGCCCAGGCTTTGATGAATTTACACTTATGGATGAAATGGATGAGCTAATGCAGCTTGTTTTAGGTGTCGCGCCTGCAACTAGACTTACCTATCAGCAAGCGTTTGAAAAAGCACTCGGCCTCGACCCGTTAACCGCAAGCATAGAGCAATTAAAGCAATTAGCATGTAAGCAGGGGTTTGCTGATATAGCCCAAAATGAAACGCATAAAGATACCTTACTGCAGTTATTATTTTGTATGAAAGTAGAGCCTACAATAGGACAAGAAAAACCGTGTTTTGTTTATCATTTTCCAGCTTCTCAAGCGGCACTTGCACAAATTTGTGAACATGATGCACGCGTAGCAGGGCGCTTTGAGCTTTATTACAAAAATATGGAATTAGCTAACGGCTTTAACGAACTAACAAATGCCAGTGAGCAAGCTAAACGTTTTAATGAAGATAACACATACCGCGCTGAAAACGGTTTAAAGCAAGTGCCAATGGATACGCGTTTAATTAAAGCGCTAGATCATGGATTACCACAATGCGCAGGGGTGGCTTTGGGTATAGATAGGCTTGTAATGCTCGCAACAAATAAAGAGAAAATTAAAGACGTAATAGCTTTTGATGTGCAAAGGGCGTAATGCTTAGCCTGTAGGCGTAGGTGGAATATTTGTAGGTGCGAATTTATTTCGCGCTCATGTAATTTAACTTTATAAAAAAGCGAGGTATAAAACCTCACCTACAAATAAACATCAACCCCAACAACATACGGCAAACCTGTAGGTGCGAATTTATTTCGCGCTCATGTAATTTAACTTTA
>NZ_WTKW01000402.1:0-3457 GCF_011378745.1 Pseudoalteromonas sp. Z1A6 | reverse complement strand
ATTAATAAAAAGTTTAACGGTTGAATCTCCACAAGGAACACAAATTTACCTAATGAATAATGAAGGTGAATTTTTATATCATCCAAACTCTCAATTACGCTTCGGTTTTGAATTTAATAAAGCAAAAACATGGACTGAAGAATTTTCCACTGCAAGCACAATGGCAGAGCAAGGCACTTTACCGCTAAGTAATTACCCAATTGCTTACACGTTAAAAAAACGTATTTCGTTTGATGGTGATATTGCGATGTTACCTTTAGAGCTTGGTGTAAGTGTTGATACTAAAACGTTGTTTGCAAAGGTGAACGAAAGGCGTCAAAACTTTATTGCAATGCTAGTGGTATTCTTTAGCGTATTTTTAGTTATTGCCTTTTTATACCAACGTTTTATAAACCGTAAGTTGTTAATTAATTCTCTAAAAGAGCAAAACAATAAAGTAATAGAAAATTCTTTGGATGCTATTTTTACAATTGAGCAAAACGGCGAAATTGTTCACTTTAATAATACAGCTAAAGAGGTTTTCGGTAATTCAATCTCAGGCACTAGCCCTGACTTTGTTTCTTTATTTAACTTAAATGAAGCCGATAATAACTGTATAGAAGAGACTATTTCAAACGGATCAAAAATGCCGTTTGAAGCTATCTACACAGATGGTTATGGCAACAAACAATACTTTTCAATTACACTCAGTAGTATTTTTGATGTCTACAATAACCGTTATCAGGTAGCGGCTATTTTAAGAAATATTAGCTCATTAAAAAATACTCAATCAGAGCTTGAAGGCTTAAACAGTACTTTAGAGCTAAAAGTATCACAAAGGACTGTTGAGCTAGAGCGAGCAATTGATCAAGCATTAGCAGCGAGCCAAGCAAAAAGTGACTTTGTAGCAAATATATCTCACGAAATACGCACACCGATGAATGGCGTTTTGGGTATGCTTGAAATGCTCAAAGAAGATGGCTTAAGTGAACAACAATACCATTACTTAAAATTAGCTAATAGTAGTGCTAACTCTCTGATGAATTTGATTAACGATATTCTCGATTTTTCTAAAATAGAAGCGGGTAAGCTTGATATTGATAATCATACATTTGATGTTGTTACAGTATGTAGCGATATGATTAGCTCTTTAGCGTTACAGGGCCAGCGCAAAGGTCTTGAAGTGTTTTTAGATACAAAAGATGTAGTAGATAGAATGGTTATTGGCGACAGCCATCGACTTAAACAAATTTTAATTAACTTAGTTAATAATGCATTTAAATTTACTCACCGAGGTGAAGTAAGTTTAACTGTCGGCTCTAAGTACATTACCGACTCAAAGTTATTAATGAGCTTTACAATAAAAGACACGGGAATTGGTATAGCGCCAGAGAACATAGACAAACTATTTGAAGTGTTTACACAAGAAGATTCAAGTACAACCCGCCATTTTGGTGGTACAGGCTTAGGCTTATCTATATGTAAAAAACTTGCTCAGTTAATGGGTGGTAATATTACGGTTATAAGTGAAAAGGGTGCTGGTAGTACCTTTACCGCAACAGTTGAGCTACATGTAGCACAAGAGAAAAAATTAAACACAGGTATTGAGCTTGCTACAAGTATTAACGTAGCGGCATTAATAGCGCGCGATAACGTTTATAAAAACGTGTGCGATTTATTGCTACTAACCTGTAAAGTAAATGCAGAAAACATTGTAAGACTCGACTACTTTAGTGAGCATAAAGAGTTTGAAGCTGACTTATTATTGATTGACGATGAGCATCCTCAAATTGATGCGTTAATTGATTACTGTAAGCAGTTTAATAAAAAGTACGTCTTAATTTTACGCGACATGGTGACCGATAAACCGACTAAAATGATATTACCTGAGGGTAGCCACATTCTAAATAAACCGCTTACCCAAGATCAATTTAGCTATAAGTTAGCCAGCTTATTTGGTGCCAGTAATGATTGTATTATAGCGCCACCAAAAGGCTTAACAGAAGAACAAGTAGAGCCTGATTTGTCTGCTTATCATATATTATTAGTAGACGATAATATGATTAATATTGAAGTTGCTAAGGCGATTTTAAAACGCACTAAAGTAAAAATCACCTGTGCATCAGACGGTGTAGAAGCATTAGAAGCATTGAGAGAAAACACAGAGCAAGCTTTTGATGTTATTTTAATGGATTGCCAAATGCCTAATTTAAATGGCTACGATACAACAAGTGAAATCAGAAATAGTAAGGCCGGGGTAGACTACACTTACATACCTATTATTGCTATGACAGCAAGCGCAATGGAAGGTGATAGAGAACGTTGTTTAACTGCAGGCATGAACGACTATATTACTAAACCAATCAAACCAAGAACGCTGAAAGATAAGTTAATCACCTGGCTAAGTTAATCGTTATTAGATGAGAATCAGCTGCTTATGCAGCTGATTTTTTTGGTTTAGCATCCGTTGATATATTTAACCTTGTTATGTCGGCGCTATCGAGTACGGTTTGTGTGTCTGACCAATGTAGTAATTCAATTTTTCCATCTTGCTGCTCTACCAGCGCCGTACAACTCTCAATCCAGTCTCCATCGTTACAATACATAATTCCGTCATCTACTTTTATTTTGGGATGATGAATGTGTCCACAAATAATACCGTCTACGTTTTGCTTTTTAGCTTCATGAATTGCGGCATCTTCGAAGGCTTTAATTGCTTCACGTGCTTTGTGTACGCGAGCTTTTATCCATGATGCAAGCGAGTAGTAATTACCACCAAATAGCTTTCGAATACGATTGGTCCAGCGGTTTAAAAATAATAAAAAGTCGTACCCTGCATCACCTGCGATACTAATAAGTTTGTTATAGCGTGTCGCGGAATCAAAGTCATCACCGTGTACGAGTAAAAAACGTTTATTAGCTTTAGTGGTGTGAATAAATTGCTGGTGGATTTCAATACCAAATAACGTTTGATTTATATAGTTTCTAAACGTTTCGTCATGATTACCGGGAATATAAATGACGCGTGTACCGCTAGCTGCTTTTTTTTGTATAGAGTTTAATACTTGATAATGCGAAGGGTGCCAATAAAACTGACGTTTCATTGACCATAAATCAATAATATCACCCACTAAATAAAGTGTGTCGGATTCTACCGAGTTTAAAAAATCGAGTAAGTAATCTGCTTTACAGTCTTTGTAACCTAAATGAACATCAGATATCCAAATAGCAGGGTAGTGTTGCTTCTTAGTGTTTGCGCCATTACTCATTTTCATTCCCTAAAGTATCGAGTGTAATAGTTAAATAACCTGAACTCTGGTTAAGAGATTTACTAAGGTATTGAATCATGGTGATATTTAAATTTATTTTCTCTAGCCAGAGATTTTCAGTGAAAACAAGGCGAATTTACGCGTCAATAGCGAGCCTATTGCAAGTAAATTCAACGCAGTTAGCGCTGAAAATAGCTGCTCGAGATAGA
>NZ_WTKW01000401.1:0-3470 GCF_011378745.1 Pseudoalteromonas sp. Z1A6 | reverse complement strand
TATTTAAAAATATTTTGCACAAAAAAGTAATAAAAAACTGTGATTTTAGACTAAGTTATAGGTTAATATTAAGTGTAAATTAATTTTAATTATAATAACAACGCTAGGGAGAGGTTCATGCCTTTAATGCGACTGCTCGGCATTTCATTGCTAAGTTTTTTACTCACAGCCTGTGGTGGCGGTGGGTCACTTGAAAAAGACGGTTCTATAAGTGATGGTGATTCCACTACAGAGGCTGCTACATACTCGGTTTCATTAAAGGGGTATTCTCAAACAGACGCAACAGAGTCAAATTCTGTTACCGCTACCTCCTCTTTAGATTTACGCGCAATTCTTACTCAAGACGGTGTAATTGTTGCGGGTAAGCGCATTACGTTTACATTAGAAGATGAGATTGGTGAACTGTCTCCATCAAGTGCATTAACTCAAAACGATGGTATTGCAACGGTTGAACTTACAGCCGGTGCTCAAGCCGGTGCTGGAGAAGTAACCGCTACCTATACAGTCGATGGTGAATCTTATACAAGTACTTTTGCTTTTCAATCAAGCGGTGGGCAGGGTGATGATACTGGTGTTAGTGGGTCAACAACTCTAACAGTAAATATTGTCGATGAAAATGGTGCTAAGTATTCGGATACAAACCCGGTTACAACTGACAACTTAGGCACGGTTACAGCGACTTTAAAAAATGATGGAGTTGCACTTAGCGAGCAGCTTGTTACTTTTACTACAAACTTCACAGGTAAAATAACGCCAGACTTAGGAACTGCAATTACAAACTCAGCGGGTGAAGCAAAAGTAACTCTCTCTAGTGGTAGTTTTAAAGGCGCAGGTCAAGTTGTTGCAACTTATAATCCTACTAACTCAACAGAAGTGAGTAATACAGCTGTATTTTATTCATCAGGTGATTCTGCACCAGTTGATCTGGCACAATTCTCTATATCAGTAAAGCTCTTAACAGGCTGTAACGCAGGCTGGGACGATAATCGTTCTAGCGTAAAACTTGACCCTACACAAGCAGCATCGGGTTGTACGGTAGCTAATACTATCTCTTCATCAGAACTAGGTGAATTATTTGTTGAAGTCATTGATGAGCAAAGTGGTGAAGGTAGTAAAAATTCGCTAGTTAATATTTCAACAAATTTAGGTTCTGTTCTCCCTTCATCTGGGACAGCCCTTACTGATAACTTTGGTATTGCTTTACTAAAATTGCAACCTGGTAATACTGGTGGCGCAGGTACTGTTACTGTAACGTCTGTAGGTGAAAGTAATTCAACTAATTTTGCTGTAGGTATTGCTGATTTAACCCTAGAGGTTGATAACGGGCTAAATAAAGATTCTTCAGGAAATGTTATTCCTTTAAAAGCAGGTGGTAGTACAGTTATTGAAGTAACACTTTTAGATGAAGATGGTAATTTATACTTAACTCCAACAGATGTTGAGTTCAGCTCAACGTGTGTAATTAGCGGCGACTCAGTAATTGATGCATCAGTAAAATCATCAAGTGGTATCGCAACATCAACATACCGAGCTACAGGTTGTAGTATTGACGATGATATTAATATCACGGTTGAGACAGGCGGTAAAAACTTTACTGCTACTACGATTATTCCTGTGGAAACATCAGCGGTACAATCAATACAGTTTGTTGATGTCAGTGAAACATTTATTGCATTACCTCCAGGTGAAGGCGGCGCCCCGACTCAATCGATCGTTAGATTTAAGCTAATAGATGCGGATGGTCTTGCATCTACGCAGCAACGTATTGATTTCAAGTTAACAGATTCAGTGGGGGCAGCTAAACTGTCACTTAGAACAAGTGATACAAATAATGAAGGCTTTGTTCAGACAACGGTTGAATCTGGCATAGTGCCTGGTCCATTAGTGGTAAAAGCGTGTTTTATTTCTAAAGAAGATGTTAATAATTTACCTGAAGGTGATGATTTAACGTGTTGGGTTGATGATGTAGAACTGTGTACATCAGAACCAAGCAATGAAATTTGTCCAGACGGAACACTTACTTTAGTACCATTGAGCGAGCAGATAAGTTCTGTATCGGCTCAATTAACGCTCGCTTCAGGCGTAACAGACCAAAACAGTTTTGATGCAAGCCCAAATACGTTCAATACTAACTCACTTAATTATAACGGTGTTTTAAATGATATTACGGTATATTTTGGTGACCAATTTAATAATTATAACGGTGACGGTGTAGAGGCAACTATTTTAGCTGAAGCTGGTGTCATTGGCTCATCTAGCAATGAAGTTACTTGTAAAACTGACGATGCTACTTGTGTTGTAACCTGGCGCTCTCAAGGAGACCGTCCATTTTATGATTACAAATGGGGTAACCGAATTGGCGATATTGACGGGGACGCAACAACTACAGAAGGTATTAATCCAAAAACAGGTATTATAAATTGTGACCCATATTTTGGTATTGCAGCTCCTTGTATAAATGGTATTACACGCGCTAAAAATAATGCTGATGGCGTTGTTATGGGAGGACGTGTAAGTGTTCTCGCTGTCACTAAAGGACAAGAGAACTTTGTAGATGAGCAAACCACTGATGATGTTAAACGCACCAATGGCTTGTTTGATATTGGTGAGTATTATACTAGTTACGATTTACCTGAAGCATTTATAGATCACAATGAAAATGCAGCCTTCGATAAAGCAAACTGTAGTGATGCAGATGCTTCAAATTATGACCCGTCTACGGATGAATGTTCTGAGTTAATTTCACGAGGTGGTCATAATGAAACATGGCGAGACCTAGATAATGACGGTATTTATGACTTTGCTGATGGTAAATATAATGGCTTATTATGTAGCGAAGCCGCTGAAAATGCAGGTGAGTGTTCTCGAGAGCTAATTGAAGTGCGTAAACAAATTGAATTGGTTATGTCTGGAGATAGTCCATATGTTCGTTTTTCTGTGTTGAAAACAACGGATATTCTTGATGCACCGTATCCTGTTTATGTACCAGCAGATTGCTCTGTTTCAGTTACAGCAGTACTTGAGCCATCCGATGTATCTGAGCGTTGTGATATATCAGCAGTTGATTTATCAAATGTTTTTGCAGATAACCCTGAATATGATGAAACGGATCCAGATGAAACTGATCCTCAACTATTGGAAGTTGGCTTATCTGGTATTACAGTTCGTATTCACTACACAGATGAGTTTGGTAATCCACTACCAGCGGGTACAACTGTATCTATAGCCTCTACAAATGGCGACTTATCTATTATCGAAAATAACGCTATTATTCCAAGTACGAATACGGATAAACCAATGTATTCAGATGTTCGTATTTCTCGTGAAGCGGATGGTAATGATAAATTTGACGGTGTACTTTCAATAACATTTGAGTTTACTACTCAGGCTGGTGGCACTAAAACAGTCTCCAAAGGAATCGAAATTTACGATAGTAAATAAGGCTTTATTTTAAAAATGCCAACCTTTAG
>NZ_WTKW01000400.1:0-3485 GCF_011378745.1 Pseudoalteromonas sp. Z1A6 | reverse complement strand
ACTACACTTTTCTCTTTTAGTTTATCTTCCACAATAAATCTCCATTTTATATTGCTATTAAGTCATGCCTCTAACATAGGCAATATGAATTTATAGTAATGGTTTATTTATTCACCGTCTATTTCATAAAGCATTTGTTAGCTTAACTTGAGATGCTTAGTTTCGAGTTCATTATCAATAAATAGCATATTCTGTTTCCTAAAGTAGGTTGTTTATCTACTAAAATAAATATAATAAATTGCACTCCTAGATTGATACAAACCAATTCAACAACTGGGGTTACACAATATGTCTACCAATCAATTACAACTAGCACGTGCTCTAGATTTACCATCGAGAACAGCCATGTTAAACCGTGACCACTCGGTACAACAGTTTTGGTACAACAACGACGACCTAATTACAGACGCGTGGAAAGAATGGGAAGCAAGCGAAATTGACCCTTCTACATTCACGCTAGACGATTCATTACTCGATAAAGATTTACGCAAAGCCGTACAACAAGCATGGCAAGACCCATCTAAAGAGCATTTAGTAAAAGCGCTTTTAGAAGAAGTGGCTCCTGATGTATTTCAGTTTCAATTTTTTGATCCAGAGCGCCTTGCCGTTTTACGTGGCTACCTTGAACAAGTATGGAACTCTAACATTCCTATGTGCCCACCGTACGGTATTGTATTAAACCGCCGTGGTGCCATGCTCGACAAACGTTCAGAGGGCTATTTAGCAGCGCCAAGTTTTCAAGCATTTTATAACGAAATGCTAAACACTTATATGCGCCCTATTTCGCGCTTATTGTTTCCTGAAATAATTGGCTACGATACGCAAACATTTGGATTCTCTATTTACTACGATCCAAGTACAGATGCGTCTATTCGCCCACATACTGATGCATCGGCGGTAACGTTAAATATTAATTTAAATTTACCGGGTGAGGAGTTTACAGGTTCTGAGCTTGATTTTTACGACCAAGTAAATGGGAGCGTAATACAACTTGGCTTTAAACCAGGCACCGCAATGATACACCGAGGCAATGTACCTCACGCGGCAAAACCTATTACCAGTGGCGATAGAACAAACTTTGTATTATGGCTGTTTGGCGATCGCGGTCGTTTACCAGCTCAAGGTGCACAACGATCTGAAATAGAAGCTAAAGAGCGTTGGAGTACACCTGTTACAACACCTGATGGCTATGCACCATTTTAAGTAAGCGCTTTAAAGCTTTAAATACAAATGGCTGCCTAATTTAAGCAGCCATATTTAGCATTCGTTTAAAAGTTTAAAACTTATATGATGCAGAAAACTTAACGTTTCTTGGTGTACCAGGTTGTACCCACGCATCAGCAAACGAGTTTGTATAATACGTTTCGTCAAACAGGTTATCTACCTCTGCGCGTAAACCAAATGCTTTAGTTACATCGTAATCAACAAATGCACGTGCTGTTGTGTAGCTTGGCAGCTCAAAGTCGGTACCAAAAAAACCGTTTCGTGAACCTACATAAACTAAACCACCACCAAATTTAATTGCTTTGCCATATAACTCGGCTGATTTAACAAGCTGTAAACTAAGTTGATGTTTAGGAATATTTAATAAAGAACTACCCGCTTCAACGGTATAGCCAAAGTTAGCATCAAAAAATGAGTTTTCAATAGTTGCATCAACATACGCATACGATAACCATAGGCTCACATCATGCGTTAGCTCACCGTTTATATCAATCTCTATGCCTTTGCTTTGTGCTTCGCCTATTGCAGCAAAAGTAAATGCAGTGGGATCGTCAACCACCAGCATGTTGTCTTGCTCTACTTTAAACATCGCGATAGTGCCAAATAAAGCGCCATCGTTTAAAGTAAATTTAACTCCCAACTCTGTTGAAGTAGATTGATTTGGTTCAAACCCATCGCCATTTGTATCAGTGCCAGATAAAGGCCTAAAGTTTTCGCCATAAGCGGCATAAACAGATACAAACTCGCTCGCCTCATACACAACACCTAGTTGGGGGCTAACACGCGATTCGTTTTGCTTTGATTGAGTATTAGCTAAGCGGTTATTAAGTGTTTGCTGGTAGTCATCAAAACGTATACCAATACGTACATCAAACTTATCGGTTAGGCTTATTTGGTCTTGTATAAATACACCTAACGACTCTTGGACTTCTAACTTATCGGTATTGGCCGTTGGCGTAGGTAACTCATATGCTCCATATACAGGATTAAAAACATTTATATACTGATCGCCACGTACACGAAGAACAAATTGATCATTTTCGAACTTATCAGAATCAACACCAATTATTAAACGGTGATCCAACCCTGCAACCTCTAAATTACCTGTCACTTCGGCTCTAAATACCTGATATTTTGCATTGTAATCACGGTAGCGTCTAAAACGATTTACTTCGCCATCTACTACACCATCAAAGCCTGTTTCGGTTGCAAAACCTTCAAGCGACGTATCACGGTAGTTAGCGCCCAGTAATACGCTCCAGTTATCATTAAAGTCATGAACAAACTCTAATTGATGGCCAAGTACGTCAGCCTCTATTGGGCCATCACCTGGCTCGCCTAAAAAGCGGCTTTCTGGTATTAAGCCAAGCTCGCCGTCTATTGCTAATACACCTCTATCAAACGGGACTTTTTGATCGCTATATTCAAGCTCGTAAATTAGTTGGCTATTGTCGTCAATGTTCCACGTAATTGATGGGCTAAAGCCTTGTTTAGTTGTTTCTATAGTATCGCGAAAGCTTTTTGCGTCTTCATAAAAACCAACCAGTCTAATTGCTACGTCGTCGCTAAGGGGCGTTGTGTAATCCACATCGGCGCGGTAAGTATCAAAGCTGCCTATACTGAGTTTTAGCTCGCCGCTTGTATCAAACGTTGGGCGCTTAGTAACAAGGTTTACTGTGCCGCCTGGCTCACCTCTGCCAAATAAAGCTGCGCGAGGGCCTTTTAACACATCAACAGATTCAATACCCGACAAATCACGCGAGCCACCAAAACCACGCCCTGCGTTAAAGCCATTTACTAAATAGTTACTTGGCAGGTTTTCGTCGCCAACAAAGCCACGCAGTGCAAAGCTATTCCAAAGCCCACCAAAGTTATTTTGACGCGCTACCGATGCCGACAAATCTAGCGCTTGGTTTAAATCTATTGCGCCTGCATTTTCGAGTGCTTCTAAATCTATTTTCAGCTCTGATTGTGGGGTTTCTAAAGGGCTAAAATTACCTTGGTATGCTTGACGAGAGCCAGTAACCGCTAAACGCTCAATAGGCTCTTTAGCACTGTTTTTAGCGCTAGTGTTCTCATTGGCTGCAATAGCGTGGCTTGCAAACATACTTGCTAAGCAGGCACTAATATAAGTGAGCTTAAGCCCTTTTTTATTGGTATTCATGATAAACCTTGTTCATTAGTTAGCTGATAAATTTTGTTTTGGCTGAGCGTCTTGTATCTCTCATTGATAAATGATTAGCTATCGTTTATCACATCGA
>NZ_WTKW01000040.1:0-18444 GCF_011378745.1 Pseudoalteromonas sp. Z1A6 | reverse complement strand
GACAACCTTACCCCGTGTAAGTAATTTATTCACTAAGAGGGTATGAGGCGCTGCGCTTTTAGAGAAGAAAATAAAAACCAAACGCAGTTTTTATTAGTATTATGTCTTCTCATTTACTCCTCTTTCGCTTCTCTTTGTGAAAATAGATCTTTAATTTATTCAACAATTGATTAAGAATTACTGTTCTTCTAAATCAAACTCAGTTAAATGCCCTTCACCGTGTATAAGCTGATAGCGGGCTAAATTTCCTTGCTCTAGTGTTATTAAACTAATAGCTGAGTCGCTTACTAAGTATTTTTGCCCTTCGCCTATTGTTTGGTGCTTATCTACTTCCATGTGCCAGCGTTTAGTAAAAAAGTTTAAGGGGCTTTTTGGGCCGTATAAAATTGAATCTAGCTTATCGAGTATGTTTATTAATTTACGCGGAAATTCGTTTTTAATACCACTGGCGGTTAGTTGCCAAATTCGATTGGGGTGATCGCCAAAACGCTTTTGCACCGAAAAGCAAAATGAGTAATGTACGTCTCCCGATAAAATTAGCGTTTCGTTGGGGGTATCGGTTCGCCTAAACGTATCGAGTAACTTTTTGGCCGAGCCTTCATGCGCCATCCAGTTTTCTACGTCAACCATGAGCGGTTGACCACATATATTAAAAGCAGCCTGTATGGCTTCTATTGATTTAACACCAAACACGGGAGCTGGCGATACAATAATAACTTGGTCGTGGCTTAATAGGCTTTCCTCAAGCTCAGTGAGACGTTCCCAATCAAGTAGACCTGACGGCTCATTAAAGTTTTGCTCATTTCGCCAGCGGTGCGTACGCGTATCTAGCACCACTACTTTGGGTATTGTCGTTAACTCGTAATGCCAAAAACTAAAATCGTTTAGTGGTTTATCAAATGCTTTAAACTGCCATAAATTATTAGCAGTACGGCTTTGCTTGAAAGGTGTAAGTAGCTCGCCTGTTTTATTTAGTGCATCGTTCCCCATCCCTTGGAAAAGCCAATAACTAATTAAACCGTTATTAATGATCCGTTTACTACTTGGGTTTTCATTTATAGCTTGCTCCCACCCAGCGGTGAGGTTCCAATCGTCGGTTACATCATGATCGTCAAACATCATTAGCGTAGATACATTGGCAAACAACCGCTCTACTTCACTTAAGCCTTTTGCATAGTCAATCAACGCTGATTTTTCAGCGTTAAAAATAGTTTTATTTTGCTCGCTTTGACCTAAATATGCTGTGTTTTGTATATCGACGCATTGCCAAGCGGCAGCACTAAAGTTTAATAAATAAAGTGCTATATATTCTTCAAAGTGGATAAGGTGATTATACGCTTTTACACTTGAAAAATGCGGTTCGTCTTTTTTTAGCCAATAACCCACACCTAACTTTGAGCGCTTTTGCCAAGGCGTTTTTGGTAAGAACAAATGACGATTATAAAGTTGCTCATTTATGTCGGCGGGTAGCTCAATGGCAAGTGGTTGCTCTTTATAAATACCTAACGCTTTAATTAACTGATGAATAGCTAATAACATGGGGCCTGCTACGTCATCGGCGTAAACCTGATCGCCGCTCAGTAATAACAATTGTGCACCTTGGTTATTATTACCGCGCTGAGTATTTTGCCAGTGACTTGCAGACACTAAGCTATCTTTTGCTGGGTGATGTGCATTACGACACGAGCCATGCAAAATATCACTGAGTTTATTGGGGATTACAAATGCAGGCGTTGTTTGATTGCTATAGCACCAAGGCGATAAATCAATTATTGCATCGTCAATGATGAGCTCATAACTTAATAATTTATCTACAGGAAACAGATTTTCTACTGATTTTATAACAATAAAATGCAGGTATAAGTGCTGGCCTAAAGCGATAGTTTGTTGTTCGCTATAACACTCTACATTTAATAAGTTTATTTGGCAGCTAGCCGATTTGGAGGTAGCAAACTGAATGCAGACTCCAGTTTGCTCTGCACGGCGCACCATTGGCCCCATTAGTAAAATAGGAAGGTTTACCGTGTGAGTAATCATGTATTTAGCCTTTAGCTGCTAATTTAAATAAAGAATAAAAGTTCTCGGTAGTCGCTTTAGCCAGTTCATTAAAGCTAATGCCTTTAAGTTCGCTAATGTAATAAGCAACATCTTCTACGTACGCTGGCTGGTTTGTTTGCCCACGATACGGTACTGGTGCTAAATAAGGCGAGTCAGTTTCTATTAGTAATCTATCTAGCGGTATTTGTTTTACTACTTCTTTTAGCTCAATAGCATTTTTAAAGGTAACAATGCCCGAAATAGAGATATAAAAGCCCATGTCTATGGCTTTTTTAGCCATATCCCAGTCTTCAGTAAAGCAATGTAGCACACCACCGCAGTTTTCGGCCTTGTGCTCGCGCATTAAATTAATGGTGTCGGCGCGGGCATCACGGGTGTGAATAATTAACGGTTTTTGTAATTCGTTAGCTACTTCAATATGCCCAACAAAGCTGGCTTGCTGCACTGCGTGAGTATCTTTTGAATAGTAGTAATCAAGGCCCGTTTCGCCAATAGCAACGACTTTTTCGTGTGAGGCTAAGTCAATTAGTTGCTGTTTATTAAGGGCGTCTTTTTGATCGAGTGGATGTACACCACATGAGGCTGAGACATCGTCGTAATGCTTAATTTTATCAAGCATGCTTGGAAACTGATCAAGCGTTACGCTTACACATAAAAAGTGCTCTATTTGCTTTGCACGCGCTTTATCAAGAACTTGGTCAAGGTTTAAGTCTAGTTTATCAAAATCAAGACGATCTAAATGGCAATGAGAATCTACAATCACTATAAGGCCTGTATTATGTTCAGGGTTTAAATTTGTTCGTTTAATTTATTATGTTAATAATTAAAAGAACCCAATATAGGGCGGCGTTAATCTCAATGAAAAACCGACCCTATAACTACATGGTATATGTTTGATCGCCTGAGTTTAACATAGTCCCAAGTAGCTTTTCGATTTTAGCGTTTAGGTTTGTTTTATCGTCTAAAAAGCTAATACCAATACCTGGAGGGTTAGAGCTTTGTGCCCCTTGTGGCGTGATCCACGACACTTTACCTGTTACTACATCATCTTCTAAGGCATCGGGCAAGGTAACTCTAAGTGCTAATGAATGCCCTGCTTCGTAACGCATATTAGTACGTACAAATAAGCCACCTTTTTTTAAGTAAGGCATATAACAACGGTATAACTCGTCTAAATCGTCTATGTCTACTAGTAGTTCTTGCATGATTAATCCTTTTAAGAATTTCGCAATGTGTATGCTAATCGCGATACAGCAAGCGATAAATTAAGGCCAAGTACTTGTGTGTTATTTTGTAAAAACTCGCCTAATGCATTTTGAGCACTTTTATAAGCGTCAAAACTCATACCTTGCAGTAATTGCTGCTTTAGTTGCACACTTAAAAACAAAGTAAATATACGAACAAGTTCAGGCTGTTTATTTATTATATCGACTAACACTTTGAAATTATGGCTTTGTTTAAACTCAGTTGCAAACTTATACAGTGTATCAATATTTTTTAGTTGGTCTTGCTGTTGCCAATGCTTTACTTGCAGCGGTTGGTTATAAAAAAGTGCTAACCAACTATAGTTGGGTATATCTAATGTCTCTAGCCATTGCTGAGCAAGTGCTGTATTTGTTATTTTTACATCACTTTTAGCACATCGACTTAAAATAGTTGCAGGGAGCTGTGCTGGTTGGCTTGTAGTTAATATTAAAAAGCGGCTATTAGTTGGCTCTTCAAGTGTTTTTAATAATGCGTTAGCTGCGGCTGTAGTCATTTTTTCGCAATTTTCGATTATCGCGACTTTATTACCATTTTGCGCAGCTGAGTGATTCATAAAATCACTAATGCCACGTATATCGTCTACGCCTATGCTTTGCCCATCTACCTGCGTTAAGCGCTTGTCGGGGTGAGTACCCGCAAGAGTAAGTAAACAGCTTTTACACTGCCCGCAAGGTTTTAGCATACTATTTGGCGCTACTACCTGCTTAGCAATATTTTGGCATAACAAAGCATTACCAAGCTCATCACTTAACTCAAATTTACCTACGCCAACAGGCCCACAAAATAATTGCGCATGATGAAAACGCTCTGCGCGATAACTTTGCGCTAAACGTGCTTGGGTATCATGTAGCCACGGCAATGGCATATTATTTTAGGCCTTCAAAAAATGAATGCAGTACATTGGTTATATCGCGATGTACTTTATCAATACTTTGGTTTGCATCAACCGTTTTAATTGTGTTGTCGTCATTAGCAAGTTCAACATAACGCATACGTGTACGCTGAAAAAACTCAATGGCTTCTTGTTCAATACGGTCAAGCTCACCACGTCCTTTTGCACGTTCAAGGCCTATCACTGGATCAATATCAAGGTAAATAGTTAAATCAGGCTTTAAGCCCTTTAATACCATTGACGAAAGTGAAGCTAATGTATTTGAGCTAATACCACGCCCACCACCTTGATACGCCTGAGACGATAAGTCATGACGATCGGCAAGTACCCATTGGCCTTTATCAAGCGCTGGGGTAATAACATTGTGCATTAATTGCGAACGTGCTGCGTACATAATAAGCAACTCGGTTTCAAAGGCAATTTCTTCTTCGTGCTCTGCTTTTACAAGCGTACGAAGCGATTCAGCAAGCGGTGTGCCGCCAGGTTCGCGGACGTTAATGAAGTCTATTTTTTGTTTGTTTAAAAAGTCTTGGCATAACGAAATAGCGGTTGATTTACCCGCGCCTTCTAGCCCTTCTATTACTATAAATTTTGGTTTCATAAACAATTAATTCTTTTTATTTAATATATACGTTTTAACCGCCGCATTATGCTGCTTTAACGTGGTTGAAAATTGGTGGCTACCGGTACCATCGCCTTTTGCTACAAAGTAAACGTATTCACTTTGAGGCGGATTAACTGCAGCTAAAATAGCGGCTTTTGAAGGCATTGCAATCGGTGTTGGTGGTAAACCATTAATACGATACGTATTGTAAGGCGTATAATCGCGTAAATCTTTGCGTTTAATATCGCCATCAAAATCAGCGCCTAATCCGTATATTACGGTTGGATCGGTCTGTAAGCGCATATTGGTGTTTAATCGATTAACAAACGCTGATGCAATTAACGGACGTTCGCTAGCAAGGCCTGTTTCTTTTTCAATAATTGAGGCCATTATAAGTGCTTCGTATGCTGTTTTGTAAGGGAGATCAACTGCGCGCTGCTGCCAAGCATCGTCTAACGTTTGCTGCATTTTTTGTGCGGCACGTTTTAATACACCGCTTGCGGTATCGTTATTATGATAATGGTAAGTGTCGGGAAATAACCAACCTTCTAAGTGCGTATTATTACCCAGTATTTGGGTACTTAGTTCATCACTTTTTAGATCGTTTTGTAAATTATTGGCCTTTTTAATAGCACTTAGTACTTCACGTAAGTTTTGCCCTTCAATAATGGTAAAACTAAAATTGATTTGCTGGCCTTGGTTAATTTTTTTTACGTTGTTGATAACGCTATCGGCTGTTAACTCGTAAAGCCCTGCTTTTAAATCGGTAAGTGTTGGGTCTAATTTTGCAATTACCTGATAACGCCAGCAACTCTCTACCCAGTTATTAGCTTGCCACTGCTGACATAACTTATTAAAGCCAGTGCCATGCTTAACTTCAAATTGTGTGTTTTCAGTTACTTTTAGCGGGCTATTTATTGTTGCTTGTAATTGCTGGTAACCAATAGCAGTGGTTATAACAGCTAAAAAAAGTACCGATAAAATAACTTTTAACACTCAGCCTCCTTGGCTAATAATTTAGTTAGTAATGCGTTGCTGTCGTCTGTATTAAATACCTGTTGCTCAATACGTTTAACGGGTACTGCTCCCATTAAGCTATTACACACAAATACGGCGTCTGCTTGGGTTAAATCTTCTACTTTCACGCGTTTAAATTCAACAGGCAATTTATCACATAACGATTGTAGATAAACGCCCTTTATTCCGCACTCATCAAGCAATGGCGTAAACACACACTTATTTTTAATCGCAAAAATATTAGCTGCTGAAGCTTCAATTACATTGTTATTGTAATCAAGCACTAACACATCGTCGCAGTCTTGTGTTTGCATTGCTTTTTTAATTAGCACTTGCTCGAGCCTGTTTAATGTTTTGAGGCCTGCTAAATAAGGCTGTGTCGCTAACTTAATGGGGCTTATTTCGAGATTTACACCCTTTTTAGCAAGCTCACTGTAATTACTCGGGTAATCTAATACACTCAATAAAATAGTGACATTACACTCACTTGGCAGCCCATAACCACGCCCGCCTTCGCCTCGCGTTACAAGTATTTTAAGCACGTTTAGTGGTGCAGCGTTTATATGCAAAGCAATTCGATTTTCAAGGCTATTAAAGTCTAACTCAGGAAAACCCAAGCGCTGTGCGCATTCAATCAAACGCGCTTTATGATGAGCCCAATACTGTACTTGCCCATCAACAACCTTAGCGGTTGTAAAAAAGCCATCACCGTAATTTAAGCCCCTGTCACGCGTGCTTAAAGTGCTGTTTTGATCTACTGCTATTATTGTTTGCATTTTGTTTGGCATATAAAAAAAGCCCAGTTAAACAACTGAGCTCTTATAATTTGATTCGTTGTTAAAAAAGATTATACCTTTTTAAATAGCAACGAGCCATTAGTACCACCAAAACCGAACGAGTTACACAGTGCAAAGTCTAACTTTGCATCACGTGCAGTGTGAGCAATATAATCTAAGTCACACCCTTCGTCTGGGTTATCAAGGTTGATAGTTGGCGACACTTTTTGATCTGTCAGTGATAAAATCGAAATAATCGATTCAACTGAACCTGCAGCACCTAACAAGTGACCCATCATCGATTTAGACGAGCCTACCATTACATCTTTAGCTGCATTACCAAAAATAGACTTAACAGCCGCAGTTTCTGCTTTATCGCCTGCATTTGTAGATGTGCCGTGTGCGTTAATGTAACCAATTTGCTCAGCGTTTACTTGCGCATCGTTTAGTGCGTTTTGCATTGCAAGTGCCGCGCCCGCACCATCTTCTGGTGGTGACGTCATGTGGTACGCATCGCCACTCATACCAAAGCCTACAAGCTCAGCATAAATTTTAGCGCCACGTGCTTTAGCATGTTCGTACTCTTCTACTACAACAACACCAGCACCGTCAGAAAGCACAAAGCCATCGCGGTCTTTATCCCAAGGACGAGAAGCAGCTTGTGGCGAGTCGTTACGTGTTGAAAGTGCACGTGCAGCATTAAAGCCACCCATACCAATTGGGGTACAGGCTTTTTCTGCACCGCCAGCAACCATTGCATCTGCATCACCGTAGGCAATCATACGCGCTGCATGGCCAATATTATGCAAACCAGTTGTACAAGCAGTTACAATTGAAATATTAGGACCACGAAGTCCATGCATTATTGATAAATGACCTGAGATCATATTAATAATGGTAGACGGCACATAAAATGGCGATAACTTGCGAGGACCACTGTTTAATAGCTTAATGTGATTTTCTTCAATAAGTGTTAAGCCACCAATACCAGAGCCCACGGCTACACCAATGCGTGCTGCGTTTTGCTCAGTAATTTCAAGGCCTGAATCTTTAAAGGCTTGAACACCCGCTGCAATACCGTACTGAATAAACAAGTCCATTTTTTTAGTATCTTTCGCTGACATGTATGCAGTTGCATCAAAGTCATTTATTAAACCAGCGAATTTAGTACCAAATTTTGATGTATCAAAGTGCGTTATTGTTTGAATGCCACTTTTACCATCTAATAAGCCTTGCCAGGTTGATTGAACATCATTACCTAGCGGCGTCAACATTCCTAAGCCAGTTACGACAACTCGACGTTTAGCCACGGTTTGCCTCCAATAAGGGGAATTTTACAAGGGGATGATCATACCCAAGCTACCTCAAAGTGCTAGTCCCAAAATAGATTAAAAACGCATAACACAATCAAAATTAATTTTTAGCTAAAATTGAGCATTGAGATTTAAGTTTTGAATCACGAACTTTGAGGTGGTTTGGATATAAAAAATTAAAGGCAGCGGATGCTGCCTTTAACGTGCGATTAATTACTCAGCGTGTGCTGTAACGTAATCGATAGCAGTTTGTACTGTAGTGATCTTCTCAGCTTCTTCATCTGGGATCTCAGTATCAAACTCTTCTTCAAGAGCCATTACTAGTTCAACAGTATCAAGAGAATCTGCACCTAGGTCATCTACGAAAGAAGATTCATTTTTAACTTCTTCTTCTTTAACACCTAGTTGTTCAATGATAATTTTCTTTACGCGTTCTTGGATATCGCTCATTCTTCTTTCCTTTATTAAAAACGCCAATGCGTTATTTTCAGATTGCGGCGTAGTTTACGCCGCATAATTCTCTGATTCAATGATTTGACCATAAATAATTGTCTGGTCAAACCTCTGAGTGTGTGTTTTGTCTTTTATCGCTTATTTTCGCAGCGATTTCAAGTATGTTTAAAGCAAGTTCACAAATAATTCAATGTTTTTGAGGTAACTTACTTAACTTTATCAAGTAGCAATCTAGGTACAATGGCGATTAAACCATGTACATCGCGCCATTTACATGCAAAGTTTCGCCTGATACATACGCAGCCGCGTCAGATGCTAAATAACATACTGCAGCAGCAATTTCGTCTGGTTGGCCTAAACGCCCTGCTGGAACATTTGCAAGTGTTGCTGCTTTTTGCTCATCAGTTAAATTATCAGTCATGTCTGTTTGAATAAAACCAGGTGCGATTACGTTAACTGTAATACCGCGTGATGCAACTTCGCGCGCAAGTGACTTAGAAAAACCAATTACACCCGCTTTAGCCGCTGCATAATTAGCTTGACCTGCATTACCCATAGTACCCACTACTGAGCCAATGTTAATAATACGGCCTTTCTTTTTCTTCATCATTGGACGAAGTACCGCTTTAGATAAACGGAAAACTGAGCTTAAATTAGTGTCAATAATATCGTCCCACTCAGTTTCTTTCATACGCATTAATAAGTTATCGCGTGTAATACCTGCGTTATTTACAAGTACGTCAATATCGCCTAAATCAGCTTTTATTGCAGCAAGTGTTGCTTCAATAGATGCAGGATCGGTTACGTTTAATGCATAACCTTTACCGTTTTCACCTAGGTACTCACTAATTTTAGCAGCGCCTGACTCACTTGTTGCAGTACCTGCAACTTTAGCGCCTTGTGCAACTAATGTGTTTGCAATTGCTTTACCAATACCACGGCTGGCGCCAGTAATTAGGACAACTTTGCCCTCTAAAGAAAATAAATTAGACATTTTATATACTCTTATTTAGCTGCAGCGATTGAAGCGGCGTCGTTTACCGAACCACAAACCATTGCTTTATCAATTCGTTTAGCAAGTCCTGTTAATACTTTACCAGGACCAAATTCGTAGCTTTGTGTTACATCTTGTGCAACCAAGGCTTGTACTGTTTCTGTCCAGCGAACTGGGCTGTAAAGCTGGCGTACTAGTGCATCTTTAATTGCATCAGCTGACGTTTCAGCTTTTACATCAACATTATTAATTACATCACACTTAGGTGTATTAAATATTAAAGCGGCTAAGTCTGCTGCTAGCTTGTCAGCTGCTGGCTTCATTAACTCACAATGTGACGGTACGCTAACAGAAAGTGGTAATGCACGTTTAGCACCGGCATCTTTACATGCTTGCGATGCTCTATCTACTGCCGCTTTATGGCCTGCAATAACAACTTGACCAGGAGAGTTGTAGTTAACTGGAGATACAACCTCACCTTGCGCTGAGGCAGCACAAGCCGCTTTAATTTCTTCATCGCCTAAGCCAATAATAGCAGCCATTGAACCTACGCCTGCTGGCACGGCTTCTTGCATGTATAAACCACGGTTTTCAACAAGCTTTACGGCTTCGCTCAAGCTTAATACATCGCTACATACTAACGCTGAGTATTCACCTAAGCTGTGACCCGCCATAACAACGTCTGTATCAGGGTTAGCTGCTAACCAATCACGGTAAATAGCAACACTTGCAGTTAGTAATGCAGGTTGTGTGCGGTGGGTTTGATTTAATTTTTCTTCTGGGCCATTAAGAACTAGCTCTGCTAAGTCGTAACCCAGTGCATTTGACGCTTCTGCAAATGTTGCTTTAACAATGTCAGAACTCTCTAGTAGTTCTTGTAACATACCAACGCTTTGCGAGCCTTGACCTGGGAATAGAAGTGCAATTTTTTGTGCCATACTTTGCTCTTTTTAATTAAACAAATAAATAATGAAATACACGGCACATCAATTATTGATTAACCGCCGTGTCTTTAGAATGTGTTTTTTCGAAAATAGCGGCTATTTTATCAGGAAGTTGACGTTCAACCTCTTTTACCGCTTCATCAATTGCTGCTTGAAATGCTTTAGCTGACGCATTTCCATGACTTTTAACGACAATACCGCGCAATCCTACCAGAGAAGCACCGTTATACTGGTCGGGGTTCACCCTTTTATAGAGTTTTTTTATTATTGGGCGCAATATAAACGCCATACATTTATATAAAAGGTGCTTTTCGAGTGCGGTTGTAAACTTATTCATAATAAGCTTGGCAATGCCTTCACATGTTTTAAGTGCTACGTTGCCAACAAACCCTTCGCATACAATTACATCAGCCTTACCCGAAAAAATATCACTTCCTTCGCTGTAACCAATATAATTTATATGTGGGCTTTGCTGCATTAATTGTGCAGCTTGTTTAATGTCGTCGTGGCCTTTAATGTCCTCAGCGCCAATATTTAATAAACTAACGCGAGGATTATCCAAACCAAGTGCTTGTCCAGCAACAATAGAGCCCATAATGCCAAACTGATACAACATTTGCGCATCACAATGCACATTAGCACCTAAGTCAAGTAAATATACTGGGTTTTTAAGCTCTGTAGGAACAGATGAAATGAGTGCGGCACGTTTAACACCTGGCAGCATTTTTAATACATAGTGAGCCATAAAAAATAGAGCGCCGGTATTACCTGAGCTAACACATGCTTGAGCCTCGCCCGATTTAACTAAATCTAGGGCAACACGCATGGATGAATCTTTTTTTGAACGCACAGCAATTGCTGGTTCACAGGCATTAGTGACTATTTCACTACAGTGACGAATTATGAGTCTAGGATGAGGTAGAGAATCGAGGGATTCGAGTTCTTTAGATATAACGTGTTCATTGCCACATAAAATGAGAGTTAAATTGGCATGAGCATTTACCGCACAAACAGCAGCAGGAATAGATGAACGGGGGCCGTAATCGCCCCCCATCATATCTAACGCTATGGTTAGATCTTTCAGCATATAAGTAATCTCTTATTTAGAAATTACTTGAACGCCTTTGTAGTAACCATCTGCAGTCACATGGTGACGACGATGAGTCTCACCAGATGTTTGATCTACAGTTAAAGTTGGACCACTGATCGCATCGTGTGAACGGCGCATGCCGCGTCTTGCACGAGACTTTTTGCTTTTTTGTACAGCCATAGTCTTCTCCTAAGAATCTTTCTTAAGTTGTTTCAAAATATCAAATGGATTAGGTTTATCATCTTCCGCCTTTAATACACCAAAGCTGGCAGGCTTTGCTGAATAACTGCATGAAGCTTCGTTGTGGGTAGCTACTAATGGAATTGCTAAAATTAGTTCGTCTTCAATTAAATTAAAAACGTTAACTTCACCATTTTCATCAAGCGCTACTTCATCGTAGTCTTCTGGAAAAATATCTAACTCTGTATCTTCACCTACTGGTGAATATGCAAAGTCTTGAACCAAATCCAACCCTAAATCACCATTACAACGTTGACAAATGACAGTAACGTGTGTGGACAAATTGCCTCTAATCACAGCGAAACCTTGATCATCGTTTTTGCAATGTATTTTTACCGCTATTTCACCTACTTCTTCCTGCACAACTTTCTCTAAACGAGTAAGTTTTTCAAGCGGTACAATTCCGTCATACTTTAAACGGTGCTGCGCTGCTTTGCCTGGATGAAGAGTGATGGGAATTTTCACCTTTTGCATAGGGGCTGCATCATATAGATAGTTAGTTTGTTAGTCAAAGTAAAAAACCATTTTTACTTGGTTTTTAACGTGTTTTACTCTCGGATCTGATTTATCCTAACTCAATCTGAATTATTGAAGGAAAACAGTCCGTGAAGCACCCACTTATTTTAGCGTCAAGCTCGCCTTTTAGGCAGTCTTTATTACAAAAATTTAATTTACCATTTGATACGTTTTCACCGGATGTTGACGAATCAGCACTTGAAGCCGAAACACCTACTGAACTGGTTAAGCGTTTAAGTGAATTAAAAGCCTCAGCGGCTAATAAACACTTTAACAAAGGGTTAGCTATTGGATCAGACCAAGTCGCTGTGTTTAACAATCAAATTTTAGGTAAACCACATAATAAACAAAATGCCGTAAAACAACTAAATTTATTTAGCGGCAATACTGTAACATTTTTAACAGGGCTTTGTGTTTACGATATTGTAACTGGCACTAAAAAAACGAGTGTTGAACCCTTTGATGTTACTTTTAAAATACTTAGTGATGCACAAATTAGTGCTTATTGCGACGCAGAGCAGCCTTATAACTGTGCTGGTAGTTTTAAAAGCGAAGGGTTGGGTATTTGTTTATTTGAAAAACTAACGGGTGACGATCCTAATAGTTTAATAGGATTACCATTAATTAAACTCAGCCAATTACTGGCTGAGTTTGGTATTGACGTGCTTACTGCTCAGGACAAGTTCTAGTTAAATAAATTAGCCAAGCAAAATCTGTTGCAGATGCAGATAATTATCTGCAGTTGCAATAGGGCTAAGCTCATTTAGTTGCTGAGCGTTGTGTACACCCATAGTTACACCAATTCTATCCATGCCAGCGGCTTTTGCCATGTTCATGTCTATTTGAGTGTCACCAATCATTACAGCGTCATTAGCGCTTATGCCAAGTTCTTCTAGTAATTGATACAACATATCTGGAGAGGGCTTAGATTGCGCTTCGTCGCTAGTACGCGTTGCACTAAAAAAGTGGCGCAATTTACTTTGTTCAAGTAAACGATCTAATCCATCCCTACCTTTACCCGTTGCTACGGCTAAAACAATGCCCTGCTCTTTTAAGGTACCTAAAACGCTGGCAACATTATCAAATACAGGAGTAGGTGTGGTATCCACACTATACTGATGCTTATAAGCAGAAATTAACGCTTGATGCTGCGCTGCATTATTGGGAAATAAAACGTCAATTGCTTTTTCAAGCGACATCCCAATAATATTCTTAATTGCTAAGTCGCTTGGCGGCACAATATTAAGTAACTCGGCGCTACTACGAATACAGTTAACTATTTTAGTGACTGAATCCATAACTGTGCCGTCCCAATCAAAAATAACGAGCTTATATTTTTTAATTGGTACTGCTTTAATCATAGTTTTGCATCACGTAATTTTAGTAATGTATTTTTAAGCGTTTTATCCAGCGGTGCTTCTACTCGCATCGTTGTTTCGTTTTTAGGATGATAAAAAGTTAAATCGTGTGCGTGTAAAAATAATCGGTTTAAACCAACTTTACGCATAGAATCGTCAAAACCCTGATCGCCATATTTATCGTCGCATGCTATTGGGTGGCCTTTACATTGCGTATGCACACGAATTTGGTGCGTACGTCCTGTAACAGGTGATGCTTGTACCAATGAGCAATCGTTAAAGCGCTCTAATACTTTAAAGCGAGTATGTGAAGGTTTACCCTCAGTGTTATCTACGCGTACTACGCGCTCACCCGATTTAAGTGTGTTTTTACGCAGCCCTTCGGTTACGTTTTTAGTTTTAGAGTCCCACTGCCCTTCTACAAGCGCCCAGTAATTTTTTTCCATTGTTTTTTCACGAAGTTGTTCATGCAATGCGGTTAACACCGAACGACGCTTCGCGATAAGTAAACAACCCGATGTATCACGGTCAAGCCTATGAACTAGCTCAAGGCTACGTTCTTCTGGGCGAAGTGCGCGTAGTGCTTCAATTAAACCATAACTTAAGCCACTGCCACCATGAACAGCCATACCTGATGGCTTATTGATAACGATGAGGTATTTATCTTCAAATAAAATATCGTTTTCAAGGCGTGTTACTTTGTCTAACTTTGATGGAACAAATTCTTCACGCTCAGCAACTCTGATAGGTGCAATACGAAGTACATCTTCAAGCTGTAGTTTATATACAGGCTTAATACGCTTTTTATTAACGCGTACCTCACCTTTGCGCAAAAGTTTATAAATAGCGCTTTTAGGCACCCCTTTTAAATGGGTAATAAGAAAGTTATCAATACGCTGACCTAAATGGTCTTCGTTGATCGTGACATAAGTTACTTGTAAGTCGTTTTTTTCTGACATTGCCTAATCACTAATTTAAGTAAAATAATTTAGTTGCTAACACTGTAATAATAGTGGGATAATCAGCAGCGCAAATATTTAGTATTTGCAAATAACAACGGTGCTTTTTAACACATTAAAACATTCGTGATGCACATTCTGGGTAGCCGATCATACAGATCCGAGTTAAGTTTTCCAAAGCTTTTATGCCTCCTCAGTTAACACGTGCGATCAATTAACGGCAATGCGCGTAATATATTGCTGGTTAAGTTTGAACATGAAGCGATTTTTAACGTGCTAGAGAAAGCAATGAACAGATAATTTGTCTGATAGTGACGACGTAAAAAACGTCGTTCAGCACTAGCTCAATTATTGTAGTACCGTATAGCAGCTTATTTAGAACTAAAAAAATCTAATAAATAAGCGTTCATTAACATCGGCAGCGATTTTTGCTCTTAAAACGGATATTAGCGATACATCAGTATGTATTGCTCACCAACTTAATGAGCCCTACGCGCCTAATATGAATGATATTTAGTAAGATTAATATGACAGGCCGACTTCTGGGTAAAACTTGTAAACGTAGCTGAAAAGCCGACAGTTTTAGCACCATTAAGAATTTAATAGCGATAATAATTGCTATTGTTTGCCAGCATTTAAAATACTGCATACGAGAAACAGAGCCGTTCCGTTAAAGACCCAGTCGTGAGGCTGCACATTCTAAAAATAGGGACAACTGAACAGGCGAGAAAAACATCGTCATGTCAGCGACATAAATAAGTAGAGTAACAATATGAAACGTATGCTAATCAATGCAACGCAGCAAGAAGAAATGCGCGTAGCACTGGTTGATGGCCAGCGCCTTTATGATTTAGATATCGAAAGCCCAGGTCACGAACAGAAAAAAGCCAATATTTATAAAGGCAAAATCACTCGCATTGAACCATCTCTTGAAGCAGCATTTGTTGATTACGGTGCTGACCGCCATGGTTTCCTTCCTTTAAAAGAAATTGCCCGTACTTACTTCCCTGCAGGTTACACTTTTCATGGTCGCCCTAACATCCGCGACGTGATCAAAGAAGGTCAAGAAGTAATAGTACAAGTTGATAAAGAAGAGCGTGGCCAAAAAGGCGCTGCGTTAACTACTTTTATCAGTGTTGCTGGTAGCTACTTAGTGCTTATGCCTAACAACCCACGTGCTGGCGGTATTTCTCGTCGCATTGAAGGTGATGAACGTACTGAACTTAAAGAAGCATTGGGTCGTTTAGAACTTCCTAAAGGTATGGGCTTAATTGTTCGTACAGCGGGTGTTGGTAAATCGTTTGAAGAATTAAACTACGATTTAAAAGCATTATTAGTACATTGGGAAGCAATTAGACAAGCAGCCGATAGTGCTAAAGCGCCATTTTTAATACACCAAGAAAGCAATGTAATATTCCGTGCGATACGCGATTATTTACGTCGTGATATTGGCGAAATTTTAATTGATAAACCACGTGTTTTTGAAGAAGCTAAAGCGCACATTGAGCGTTTTCGTCCTGACTTTATGAGCCGTGTTAAGCTTTATCAAGGTGACACTCCTTTATTTACGCATTACCAAATTGAAAGCCAAATTGAGTCTGCGTTCCAGCGTGAAGTACGCTTGCCTTCTGGTGGTTCAATTGTAATTGACCCAACTGAAGCACTAACGTCTATCGATATCAACTCGTCTAAAGCAACTAAAGGCGGCGATATTGAAGAAACAGCACTTAATACTAACTTAGAAGCGGCCGATGAGATTGCACGTCAATTACGTCTTCGTGACTTAGGTGGTTTAATTGTTATCGACTTTATCGATATGACGCCTCCACGTCATCAACGTGAAGTAGAAAATCGTTTAAAAGATGCTGCTCGTCCAGATCGTGCTCGTGTTCAAATTGGTAAAATTTCACGCTTTGGTTTACTTGAAATGTCGCGTCAGCGTTTGCGTCCTTCATTAGGTGAAGCAAGCCAAGGCCCATGCCCACGTTGTAGTGGCCAAGGTACTATTCGTTCAAACGAATCAATCGCGCTTTCTATTCTTCGTTTAATTGAAGAAGAAGCAATTAAAGACAACACAGCACAAGTAAATGCACAAGTGCCTGTTGCCGTTGCCGCTTATTTATTAAATGAGCAACGTCGTAGTGTTCATCGCATTGAAAAACATCATAAATGTGACGTAGTGATTATTCCTAATCAACATATGGAAACACCACATTACGAAGTTATGCGTTTACGTAAAGACGAAACACTTGAAACGGTAAGTTACGGACAAGTTGTTGCGCCTGAACCTGAAGCATTTGAGATGTCAAAATCACCAAGTGCACCAGTACGTGAAGAGCCAATGCTAAAAGGTGTTGTAATGCCTTCTACACCGGCTCCACAAGCAGCGCCTGCACCAGTAGCTCAGCCTGTAGTAACAGAGACTAAAACTGAAGGTGGCTTGTTTGAAGCAATCACTAAATGGTTTAAATCATTATTTGCAAGCGAAACAGTAGAAGAGAAAAAAGAAGCTGTAGAAAAAGAGCAGCAAGAAGCGCGTAATAACGCTCGCCGTGGTAACGATAATCGTCGTCGTAATAACAACCAACGTCGTCGTAATAATAACCCGCGCACTAATAAACCACGCAATGAGCGCCCTGCAGCTGAAGAGGAAGTTAAAACAGACTCACCAGCAGCAACAAGTACCGAGACTCAAGAGAGAAACGAGAACCGCAATAAGCGTCGTCGTAACCCTAACTCTCGTAAGCGCCCAGAGCATAAAAGCGAAGAAAAAGATCAAGTTAAAACTGAAGCCCCTGTAAAAGCAGAAGTAGAAGTAGAAACTGATTCTAAGCCAGCTCAAGCTGTAGAGCCTAAAGAGCAAAAGCCTAAAGTTCGCCGTCAACGTCGTAACATACGTAAAAAAGTACGTCTGCAAGATGAAAACGCTGAGCAAGCTAACTCAACAGAGCAAACACCTGAACAAGCTGTAGTTATTGATACTCCACAAGTTCAAGAGCAAGCACCTGTTGTAGAAAAGCAAACGCAAGCTCCGGCAGAAAAAACAGCGCATATTAAAGAGGAAAAAGTTGACGTTGAAACTGTTGATTCTAACGATGAAACAGCAACTACAGAAGACGAGCAAGAGCAAACACGTACACGCTCACGCCGTTCTCCTCGTCATCTTCGTGCATCTGGTCAACGTCGTCGACGTCCTGAAGGTGAAGCAGAAGTTAAATCTGATGAAGCCCCTGCATTTGTTCCAGTTGCTGATCAAGCAGCTGCAGAATATGAAGCAGAACTGAAAGCGAAATCTGAAGAAACACCTGTGGATGCAGCGCAGCAAATTGAACAAGCCGTTGCCGTTGAAGACTTAGCAAAAGTTGAAGCTGTAGAAGAGCCAGCTAAAGTTGAAGCGCCTGTAGTAACTCAAGAGCCAGCTAAAGTTGAAACTCCAGTAGCAACTGAAGAGCCAACTAAAGTTGAAACTCCAGTAGCAACTGAAGAGCCAGCTAAAGTTGAAGCGCCAGTAGTAACTGAAGAGCCAGCTAAAGTTGAAGCGCCAGTAGTAACTGAAGAGCCAGCTAAAGTTGAAACTCCAGTAGTGACTGAAGAGCCAGCTAAAGTTGAAGCGCCAGTAGTAACTGAAGAACCAACTAAAGTTGAAACACCAGTAGTAACTGAAGAGCCAGCTAAAGTTGAAGCAAAAGTGAAAACTGAAAAATCAGCACCGCATGTTAAAACAGCGGTAACTCAAGGGTCTGCAAGTGCGCCAATGGCACAACCTACTCCTGTAGCTGATAGCGAAGTAAAACATACATCTGTAGCAATGGCTCACGATAAACGTGAACTAGTGCCAGACAGTGGTTTACGTGCAGGTTCTATCAAACCTGCTGGTCGTGCAAGCTCTGCAACGACTAAAACAATGAGTGTTGATTAATAACTAACACTTATTAAAAAGCCCCGCTATTTGATAAATAGCGGG
>NZ_WTKW01000004.1:0-34460 GCF_011378745.1 Pseudoalteromonas sp. Z1A6 | reverse complement strand
CTTTTTTTGTGTCTGGATTAAATACAGTTTAACTTTCATTATACTTTTTAAGTACACCCTGCAGCGTATCAACGAGCGCTTTAAAATCATTTGCACTGCTTTTTTGGCTTCTGCGTAGAAGTGCTCTGTCTAAATTTTTAGCCGATTGCGCAATTTCATCCAAACCAAACATTTGTGCAGCCCCTAAAATGCGATGGCTATCTTTTTGTAGCGCATCTAAATCTTCGCTTATAAAATGCTGCGTAATCGTTTCACTCTCCAAAGCAAAGCTCTGCTTGAAACTAATCACAAGATCGCTCATATCAACTTCATTTTGCTTTGTAATTGGCTGATCTTCTGCATTATGTAGGTGACTAGAAAGCGCTTTATAAAATGACTCTTTGTCTATCGGTTTACCTAAGTAACCAGTAAACCCTAACTCTAAATAACCATCCACTTCATGACTCATAGCATTTGCTGTTAAAGCAAAAATAGGTCGCTCAAAACCACATTGTTTTAATAGCTGAAAAGCAGAACGCCCATCCATCACTGGCATTTGAATATCGAGCAATACCAAATCTGGATATTCTTTTAAGCACTGCTCTACCGCTTGCTCACCATTTTCAACAGCAATAACCTCGAGTCCCATTGAGCGTAAATAACGACTTATTAACCTACGATTATCAGGATGATCCTCCGCAAGTACAACACGCCCTGCTAATTGCTTATTTGCCTTAGGAGCACTTTGAGTTTCAATCATGCTTTGAGATTTATTTACTTCTGCGCACGGTAAAAAGAACGAAAACTGACTGCCCTTTTTGTATTCGCTTTGTACGCTGATATAACCACCCATCATCGCAGCTAATTGTTGCGATAAGCTAAGGCCTAACCCTGTACCACCAAAGCGACGGCTAATGCTGTTATCAGCTTGGCTAAAGCATTCAAAAATAAGCTTTAACTGTTTAGAGCTCATACCAATACCGGTATCTTTTACAATAATAACTAGTCCTTGCTCACTCTTATTTAATGCAATAATGATCTGCCCTGAATGAGTAAACTTAATAGCATTTGCACATAAGTTTATAAGAATCTGCTTTACGCGTATTAAATCCAGCTTAGTGTAAAACTCATTACCCACTTGATTGTCTAAAATAAGATGTAGATTTTTTGCTTTTGCTTGGGTGATAAACATTGCGTGCACATCATTTACGAGCTCTACAATATCAAAGCACGAAATATTTAACTCTAATCTATTGGCTTCAATTTTACTTAAATCGAGTACATCATTTATTAAGCTTTTTAAATGGTCACTGTGACGCTGAATTACTCTTAATTCATCTTTAAGTGACTCAGGCTCATATAATTCATTAATTAAAGCATCTGTTTGCCCTAAAATAGCCGTTAGTGGAGTGCGAATTTCGTGACTAATATTAGCCAAAAACTGGCTTTTAACATCGTTGGCTTCTCTCAGCTCTTGTGCAATTGCCTGCAATTCTGCAGTACGTTGCGTAACTTGTTCTGTTAACTGCTGCTTAGCGCGTTTTTCTGCACCACGGCGATAAAGCGCAATACCAGTTACGACAACTAAAAGTAATAGTAAAAAAGAGAATAAAGTAAGCTGAGAACGCTGCGACATTTTTAGCTCTTGCACACGGCGATCTTGTTTAAGTTTTTCTATCTCTTGGTTTAATTGCGTTGCTTTAAATTGATGCTGAAGTACCGCTAGTGCATTTATAATTGCCGTACTTCTGAGCTTTCGCAACTCACTAATATATTTTTGTTGCAAAGCCATTGCGCTTGAATAATCGCCTTTACTGGCTTCAAGAAGTGCTTTGGCCCCCAAGCTCTCTCTAATTATTCGCTCACTACCATATTCATGAGCAAGTAAAATTGCTCTATCTAAATTTATTTGCGCCTCTTCTAAGTTGCCCTTAACAAACTGAATTTTAGCCAGCGCATGTAGCGCATTAAGCTCTAAATTATGGTTATCTATTTTAAGGGCGTAGTACTCACCTAATTTAGCTTGCTCGTACGCTTCATCCACTTTTTTTAATACTAAATTAGTATTTGCTAGGTTTGTATATTGTGTAGATAACTTATTGTAATCATTAGCTGAAATATAATAGCGTAGCGCTAGCTGGTAATAATGCAGTGCTAAGTCAAATTGATTACTCTCCATATGGGCAACACCCATATTGTTATATACCTGCGCAATACCGCTTTTATCATCTAATCGTTGATAAACCTTAAGTACATCTTGATAAAGACCAAACGCACTATCGTAGCGTGATAAGCGTATATAAACGCCTGCTATATTAAGTAGTATATCGGTTTTATCTTGCTCGCTGCCGTACGCCTCGTAGATAGCTTTTGCTTTTAAATAAAACTCTAGGGTATCGCCTAGCTTATTCATATTAAAATAGGCCAAACCAATATTATTTAATAAGTTTGCCTGCTCTAGTAATTGCTTATTCTTTTCTGCTAATGCTAGGGTACGGGTATATTCAATAATCGCTTTTTGAAATAAGCCTTGATAAAAAAGTACAACACCTTGCATTTTTATTGCACGAAAGTGCTCATCAGGGAAGAAAGTATCCGAAGTATGTTGTTCAAGTAATTTAAAGTAATGTAATGAGTCTTTAAAATTATCAACCGATAACGCAGTATTACCCAATGCCGAATAAACAGCGACACGCTCTTTTTTGGAGGCATTTTTATTAGCAAGTAGCATGTTTGCTAATTGTAATTTAGGCTCCCACTGCACTTCGTTTTTGAATTGCTCAAATAACGAATCATTATTTTGGGCATAGCTAGGAGCTATTAGTACACAGCATATAGTAAATAAGAGGCATTTTAACTTGCCCAGCATAATTTTAATCCTTCAAACCGTTACTTATATCAGTGTAATCTTTATTGAAGATACACCAACTACTAGGACCTAAACAATGCTTAACCCACTGATTGATGAGATTTTTGAGCTAATACTAACAAAGCAGGTTTGGCAAGTTCATACTTTAGCAGCAGAACTGACAAACCGCAGCGCTATGACCACTCTCGATAAAAGTCCTGAACGTGATTTATTTAAACGTAACTTTTTAATTATGAATGCACTGTACCAACTGCAGGCACAATTACGCCCTCAGAGTTTACTCATTTCAGCTCTGCATATCGAGCTTTTAGAAAAAGGAGATAATAGTTTAGTAACAACAAGCGAAAATTTGCGAGATTATTATTTAGATTGGCATAATTACGATACCAGAGAAGAGCAGATTGATGAGCTTTTAAATAGCTTTTGGCGTCAGTTTAAAACGATATCACCACAACAGGCTTTAAATGAAAATGAATTTAAAGCATTGGCTTTAGAATGGAAGTTACCTGAAAATTTCACTCTTAAAAATGTTCAAAAGCGCTGGAGACAACTTGCATTACAAGTGCACCCAGATAAACCAAATGGCTGTGAAGTTGAGTTTAAAAAAATACAAACACAATACGAGCAGCTAAAGGTAGCTGCTCGTTAATCTATTAATTTAGAAGTTTAAATTAACGAGTAAGGCGACGTGCGCGTATTTTACGCCCTTTAATATTGCCTTCGGTTAATTTACGAAGCGCAGGTTTTAATGAGTTACGCTCAACAGCAACAAACGCTACGTTATCAAGTACGTTAATTTTACCCACCTGACGACCTGCAACCCCATCTTTACCCGTTAAGGCACCTAAAATATCACCTGCACGTACTTTTTGTTTTTTACCTGAATCAATCATCAAAGTAACCATTTCAGGGCGGTACGGTGGCTTGTCTAATAAATTAAATGGTGGCATTTGCTCTGGAGTAATATCACGTTCGTAATGTTCGCCTATTTGAGCAATTTTAAACGCTTCTGCTTCACCGTAAATAGAACATGCAATGCCCTTTTTACCAGCGCGACCAGTACGACCAACACGATGCACATGTGTTTGCGTGTCATGTGCTAAATGGTAGTTAATCACCATATCCATGTCGTCAATATCTAAACCACGTGCAGCAACATCGGTTGCAACAAGTATTGAAGCACTTTTATTTGAAAAGTGAATTAACGTACGTTCACGATCGCGCTGTTCTAAATCACCGTGTAGCGAAACAGCACTAAAGCCTTCATCAGCTAAATCGTCACACACTTGTTGTGTTTCTACTTTAGTATTACAAAACACAACACAGCTTTGTGGTGTAAATTTAAGTAATAATAATTTTAGCGTTGGATAGCGCTGCTTATTATTATCCATTTTGTAGAAGTACTGCTTAATTGTGCTTTTGGCTTGCTCTTCTTCTACTTTAACCATTTCTGGATTTTTAAGTACACGCTTAGCAATTGCTTCAATAGCTCTTGGGAATGTTGCACTAAATAACAATGTTTGACGATTTTGTGGAATGCGCTCAATAATTGCATCAAGTGTATCTTGAAAACCCATATCAAGCATTTGATCGGCTTCATCAAGTACCAATGTTTCAACATCATCTAAACGTAAAGTACCTTTACGAATATGGTCATCAACACGCCCAGGTGTACCAACAATAATATGCGCGCCATGTTCAAGCGAGCCTATTTGTGGACCAATTGATACACCGCCACATAACGTTAATATTTTAATGTTATGGATACCGCGCGCTAATTTACGCATTTCAACCGCAACCTGCTCGGCAAGCTCACGAGTAGGACACAAGACTAAAGATTGAATACGAAAGCGTTTTACGTTTAATTTAGCTAACACACCCAAGCTAAACGCAGCAGTTTTACCTGAACCGGTTTTTGCCTGAGCAATGATGTCTTTACCAGCAAGTACAGGCGGTAAACTTTGCGCTTGTACAGGTGTCATATGCGCATAACCAAGTGTTGATAAATTATCAACGAGTCCAGCTGGTAAAGCCAAAGATGAAAAAGCAGTTGAAGTCACAGTAAGTTCCATAGCAATAAAAATAACGTGGGGGAAAGCCCCACTAAATATGCTGCTAATAATAGCAGAATTCGTAATTAGCAACCATTAACAAACACATAATAAAGTACGTTAACAAAAGGTGTTGAAAATGATAGTAGTTTGCATTAAGATCGCGATTGTTTTTTACATATCACTGCTGGAAGCAAACAATGAAACTGAATTCTCTTTACATAGCACTATTAGCAAGCATTACAACAAACACATACGCAAACACTACTGACCTTGAGCGTATAGAAGTAAAAGGTAGCTACTTTAACGATTACAAAGTAGATAACGCTAATGGCGCAATGAGAACATCAGCTTCTTTACTTGAAACCGCACAATCTGTAACCGTAATAACCGACACTATTATTAGTGAGCAACTTGCCACTACCCTTGGCGAAGTACTCACAAATGACGCAAGCTTAACTGCAGGCTCACAACAACGAAATCGTGAGGTATTTAACTTACGTGGGTTTGAGCTAAGCTCATCAACAGGTTATTTACGTGATGGACATCAGCATTGGTCGCACTACCAACAACCAATCGAAATTTTACAACAAGTTGAAGTAATTAAAGGCCCATCGAGCATTTTATATGGTCAATCAGGTCCGGGTGGCTTGGTGAACATGGTTACTAAAAAGCCTACAGCACAAACATTATTTAATGCCAGTGCCGATGTAGATCAGCATGGTTCAACTCGCTTTATGGTAGATGCTGCAGGCGCCTTGACTGAATCTGAAGATTTACGTGCTCGTGGTATTTTAGTTAAACAAGATGTTGATTACTGGCGTGAATACCAAAACGGTGAAAACCGCGAGCGTGACCGCTTTTTAGGTGCTTTAGTTGTAGATTACGATATTAGCGACAACGCATTAGTACGTGTGCATTACGACCGCACAGACGACGAAGCAGGTTTAGATACTGGCGCATGGATAGACGATAATGCCAATGTAATTGGTGATGATAAAACAATCCGTGATATGTCTTGGGCATTTACCGACATAACCGTAGAAAACCTAGGTGTAGACCTAGAAGTATTTTTAACCGATAACTGGCAAGTAAAGCTTGGCTATAACGAACAAACGTTTGAGCGCCAACGCTTTGAATCAGCACCGAATATGCCAAGTGACTTTGTTGAAGGCGATAGTTATGAATCTCGCCCTTACGACCGTTTTGATGATTGGCAATTTAAAACTGCATTTATTGATTTTATTGGTGAATTTAAAACAGGTAGCTTACAGCACCAATTTTTAATTGGCGCAAACTCGCTTGATTATTACTACGGGCAACGTCGTACCTCTGCCGACTCTTTTGATTTTTCTGCAGGACAAGCAGAACCATCTCGTCCATCAGTAAGCTATAAAACAGATGATACAGTAAGCGAAACTGAATACGACTACTACGGAATTTACGTTCAAGACTTAATTTCGTTCTCGCCTGAGTGGCAACTATCATTGGGTGGTCGTTACGACAAACAAACACGAGAAGATGCAGATAACGAATCATTTGTACCAAAAGTAGGCGTGCTTTATCACCCAAATGCTTCTGCAACTATATACGCTAGTTACTCAGAAGGTTTCGAGCCTCAAGGCAGCGAAACATTAATTGATGAAACAGATGTAAATAACGGTATGAAATTAGATGCTATTACATCTGAGCAAAGAGAAATTGGTATTAAATGGCAATTATTTGATGACCGCCTGATGCTTACCAGTGCTATTTTTGATATTAGCAAAGAAGGTACTCTTGTTAGCGAACAACTTGAAGTTCCTATTGGGTCATTCACAAGTGAAACAAACCAAGTAGGTGAACAACGCCATAAAGGTTTTGAGCTAAGCGCACAAGGTGCCGCTACTGACCGTTTATTTGTAATGGCATCAACTATGTACCTAGATGCTAATTTTGAACGCGATGAAGTATTGGAAGGTAAACGCCCTACCGATGCACCAAAATGGTCGGCATCACTTTGGACTCGTTATGAATTAAACGATGCAATTGCACTTAATGCAGGTGCTTTTTACGAAGGTGAACGTTTTGCTGATAGCGCCAATACAATTACTAAAAATGCATATACGCGTGTTGATGTAGGTGCAACTTATAAGTTTAACTTAAGTAATACCGATATTAACTTACGCCTTAACATCGAAAACTTATTTGATAAAAGCTATTTAGGTGGTGGCGGCACAAATAATGTAACTGTTGGCGAGGGCACAAATCTTCGTTTAGCTGCGCAATTTAGCTTTTAAATAAATGCCTTAAATAACAGCTTTAAAATATAGCCCGCGTACATTTACGCGGGCTTTTTTATATCTAAATATTCACACCTAACAGCATTAAACCTATTACAAAGCCTATTCATCTCATCTATTTTTTATCATGTTTGTTACATGCTCTAATAGCGCTAATTATTAAAAAGGCCTACCAAAATGAAAAAATTAATTACCGCACTGCTGCTTACTAGCAGTATGGCTGCAAACGCTAACAGCGCCGAATTTACCCAAAAGCAATTACAACAAGTAGACAAAGTGCGCACCTCTGCACTAAATAGTGATTTAAGTTATAAATTACTAGAGTCATTAACAACTGAAGTAGGCCCACGCCTTCCTGGTACCGAAAACGATAAAAAAGCCGTGGCATGGGCTCAAGCCAAATTTAATGAACTGGGCTTTGATAAAGTATGGTTAGAAAAAGCCACATTTCCTGAATGGCGCCGTTATAGCGAAAGCGGAAAAATACTAACACCAAGCGAGCAACCACTGCACTTAACTGCATTAGGTAACAGTATAAGCACGCCAAAAGATGGGATTACAGCGCCGGTTGTATTATTCGAAACACTTGATGAATTAAAAGCCGCACCGGCAAACAGTTTAAAAGGTAAAATTGCGTATATTAATTACCGTATGAACCGCGACATAGACGGGAATGGTTACGGACCTGCTGTAAAAGCACGCGGTACAGGCGCTATAGAAGCATCTAAAAAAGGCGCTGTTGCCTACATGATGCGCTCGGTTAGTACCGGTCATCATCGCTTTGCACACACTGGCGGTAGTTACTACAAAGAAGGTGTTACAAAAATACCTAACGTAACAATTGCTAACCCAGATGCAGATCAAATAGCACGCTTAGTTGCTTTAAATAAAGAAGTGTCGGTAAATATTAATGTGCAAACCGAAAGCCTTGGTGAAGGCACTGGTTATAACGTTATTGGCCAATTTAATGGTACCGAAAACCCTGAGCAATATGTATTAATTGGGGGGCATTTAGATTCTTGGGACTTAGGGACTGGCGCATTAGATGACGGCGCAGGCGTTGCACTAACAATGGCAGCCGCTAAACATATTAGCGATGTAAAACGCCCTAAGCGCAGTATTCGTGTGGTACTTTTTGCAGCTGAAGAGCTAGGTCTTTGGGGTGCAAAAGCTTATTTTGCAGAGCATAAAAACGAGCTAAGCAATATTGTTGCAGCCGCTGAGTCTGATTTTGGCGCCGATGTTGTATATGCTTTTGAGTCGAACGTAAGCGCAGAGTCACTTCCTGTAGTTCGCGCTATAGCAAAAGAACTTGCGCCGTTAAATATTGAGCACATTGGTAAAAACCAAGCGAATGGTGGCCCCGATCTAATTCCACTTAAAGCAGCAACGTCAGCGCCTATTTTTGAACTTGCTCAAGATGGAACAGATTACTTTGATTACCACCATACAGCTGACGATACGCTTGATAAAGTGACACCTGCTAAGCTTCGTCAAAATACCGCTGCATATGCTGTATTTGCTCTAATGGCTGCCGATGCAAAAACCACTATCAAGCCTAAAGCTCAAAATAAGTAATAACAGACATACTTACTTACAGTTTGTAGCTTTAACTAACACGCTTCTTGTTTTACCTTTAGGTAATTAAACAAGGAGCGTGCTTTATGTTACTTTTCAACACGAGTGAATCATTTCCACATTTTGCACAAATAACACGCTGCCCTCACTGCCAAAGCGACGCCTACCATTTAGTAAATAAAAGCCGCTATTTACGATTTAGCATTTTACCTATGCTTGCCTTAAAATTAAGCTATAAACGCGAGTGCTATCAATGCGGAAAAAGCGAACCTGTTAAAATACCGCAACTACCGTTAATAGAAAAACTAAGCCTACCTAAATACTTTATTGGCGTATTTTTATTGCTTTGGATTGTTTCGTTTTTTTATCAACAACACCTTGATACCGAGACTCAAAAGCAAAGCTATTTGAATACACCTAAAATATATGACACCTACTTAGTACACGCCGACAAATTTACACACGAACCCTGGACCCTAACCAATTTAAGAATTGCTCAAGTTTTAAGTTTTGATAAGCAGTTTATTACCTTTCAGATAAGCAACTACAGCTATAAACGTAATAATAGTATTACCTTGGCAATGCGTACCAGCCAACTAATTCAAGACAATTACTTCTCCACTAAAACAATCACCCTCCCTCGTGATGAAGTAAAGCGTTTGTATAAAGACGAAGCTATTTATGACGTGCTGCGACCTTATGCCAACAGCCTTTATGGCGGGTTTGTGATGTTTCCTCCCAAACCTAAGCCACTATATAAAGGTTTAAAACTCGATAAAAACAATCAACAAGGCATTATTTATTTTAAAGATAAGTTGTTTTTTGAAGCATTTAATAGCTTTAAGCTAGCTGCTGAAGCGGGTTCTCAATGGGGGCAATTAAATTTAGCGCAAATGTATCGTGATGGTCAGGGAATAGCTCAAAATTATCAACAGGCTATTTATTGGTATAAAAAGGCCATTGAGCAAAAAAATACTAAAGCACAATTTGAATTAGAATCACTTTGTAAAATAGCTAACTGTGAATGAGTGAATGAGTGAATTTAAATATAGCTGGCGCAACAAGTACGCCAGCTATAAACTATTTTTTAAATAACTTTGTATAACCTACATGTATAAGCACAACAACTAAGCCGGCAATAACACCTAGCAAACCATCAAACAAGAGAGGCGCTAATACTTCTCCTGTGCCGCCAGCAACAGACTGAGCATAGCTCGTTACATCCACTTGAGTATGATGCAATAACTCAACACCATGCACTAAAATCCCGCCGCCTACTAAAAACATTGCAATGGTGCCCGCAAATGCTAAAAACTGCATCAACCTAGGCGCTGCTGCGAGTAAGCCTTTACCAAGTAACTCTTTAAATTTATTAGCTGACACTTTAGATTCGTTGAGTAAATAAAGCCCGGCATCATCCAGCTTTACAATACCGGCCACTAAGCCATAAACGCCAATCGTCATTATAATTGCGATAACACAAAGCACTAAAGCTTGGTTAAGTAACGTAGCGCCTGCCACAGTGCCTAAAGTAATAACAATAATTTCGGCAGAAAGAATAAAGTCGGTTCTTATTGCCCCTTTTATTTTTTGTTTTTCATACTCAACTAAATCTAATTTTTCATCTTCATCTACCACTTCATTGTGATGAGGCAAAAACTTAGCAAATACTTTTTCAGCTCCCTCAAAACACAAAAACAAACCACCCATCATTAAAAGCGGTGTTATTAACCAAGGCAGCCATACGCTTATTAATAAAGCAGCGGGTACGAGTATCGCTTTATTTAAAAATGAGCCCTTTGCCACAGCCCAAACAACCGGTAATTCACGCTCTGCTGCAACACCTGTAACCTGCTGTGCATTGAGTGCTAAGTCATCGCCTAATACACCCGCTGTTTTTTTTGTTGCTACCTTACTCATTGTCGCAATGTCATCAAGTAAAGTGGTTATATCGTCTAATAACGTTAAAAGGTTAGTGCCTGCCATAAAGCTTCCGAGCTCAAAAAATATTGCTATAAACATAACGTAAAGCGCTACTTTCACCAACGGTTAATTTTGCTTTGTTATTCTTACATTAGATTAAAATTTTGCCCTGCGTTTTAACTTACTTTTAAAGAAGATGGGAGAAAAAATGAAAGTATATTTAGCATTAATCGCTATTTTACTAAGCTTAACCGCATGTAGTGATTTACAAACCAGTACTGCTTACCAATGCGATGATGAGAGCGTAAAACTCAATATTATTAATAATTCTGAAGCCGAAATTATCTTTAACAATAAAGTGCATGTACTTAATCACGAAAAAAGTGCATCAGGGAATAAATATATAAGTGAAGAGGTACTGTTTTGGGGTAAGGGAAATGAGGCCATGCTAATCATTGCTGGTAAAAAAAGACAGTGCATCAAGGTTTAACACAAAACCAACCAATAAATTACAGTAATGCTACAATAATTAAAGACCCATTATTGTTATGAAGTTATGCGTTCAATTGCGATCAAACATAAAATAATTTTAGCTTTTACAGCCATTGGTTTATTGGTGCTAACAAGTAGTGTGTTTTTTTATTGGTCATTAAACAAAATTAGCGTTAACAATACCCGAACCGAAAAATTAGCAGTTCCGGTACAACAGTTCAGTAAAGATTTAAGGCTATCATTACTGTCTATTACTAAATTTAACGCCTTAGCTTACAGCCAAGCAAACCTTGATTTACTTCAACAAAATAAAAAACAGGCGCAAGCTGAGCAACAACAATTTAGCGATATGCTCAATTCGTTAAGCACTCAACTAAATCAACAAATAACAATGCAAAATTTACTCACCAGTACCAACGCAGGCTTCGAGCAACTGACTAAAGTAAGTGTCGCAATGTTTAGTGCTAAAGAGAGTAAGTTTGTAGCGCAAAATTCCACCATAGAATTATCAGCAACGTTTAACGAGCAACTTTACAATTTAAGTTCTAACTTACTTGATATAGAACTTTTAGAAGTGCCTGCAAAACAGCAGGCGCTACTTAATGCGATGTTTGGAACAGCGACCCGTATAGATGATTTATTGTTTAACTTAAGCAATAATATAAAAAGCATTACTCAAACTACAAGTATCAATGATTTAAATAGCCATCAGCAAGATACCCTATTTCTACTAGATAACATCCAACCTAATTTCACCTATTTAGAGCAACAAGCGCTACCCTTTAATAATGCGTTTAATGCTAAAAATTTAACGGCTAAATTTAATCAATTAAGAGAGTTACTTAACAACGATACAGGAATTTATGCCCAACAAAATAAAGTACTCAAAAGTACTATTGCTGCGGCTCAAAATTTTGAACACTTTCAACAGCAATTTATAACAACAGAAGGTCAGCTTATTGAACTTAATAAATTGGCTGATGAGCGCTTTAATGCCTTACAAACTAATGCAAAGGCCGCCATAAATACTGGGATTAGTTCTGTAGTAATTATTACGCTTGTTTTAATTATATTGATTATCGCTATCTCTATTTTTACAACTCGCGCAATGCTAAAACCGCTTAAAAAAGTAAACCGCGATTTAGCCCGAATCGCCTCAGGTGATTTATCAAAGCGAAGCCATCCGCGCAGTAAAGATGAATTTGGTACTTTGCTAAATAACATAAATAAACTCAGTGAAGACCTTACCCAGTTAATTGGCGCAATTAGTAGCGACGCCCATGAACTAGACCGCAGCGCTATTAAAACCAGTGAAAAAGGTCAGCAAATGACGGTTGTTGCACAACAGCAGTTGGAGCGAAGCGCACAGGCAACATCGCTTGCACAAAATATGCTAACTAACTCACAAGCGGTTTATGAACAAGCAGATAAAACATCAAGTGAAATAACCAATGCATCGCAATTTGCCAATGACGTAAACAAGATTGCTAATACAAATAGTCTAAGTATAGAAACTTTATTACAGCGCCTTGATAAAGCAGTAGGCAGCACTGAGGAACTAGCCCAACACACTCAGCTTATTGAAGCCATTGTTGAAACAATTAGCAGCATTGCCGAGCAGACCAACTTATTGGCACTCAATGCTGCAATTGAAGCAGCGCGAGCGGGTGAAAACGGACGCGGGTTTGCTGTAGTTGCTGATGAGGTTCGATCATTAGCTGCACGTACACAGACCTCGACTAGCGAAATAAACACCATGATCCAAACATTGCAACAGCACACTCAAACAACTCAAGAACACATTACCGATGGCCAACACCAAGCCAAGCAATGTGTTAAAAACAGCACTGAACTAAATAAAGCCGTAGAGCGTATTAAAAGCACATTGTTGTCTGTTAATCAGATGAGTGAGCAGATTGCTCATGCATCACATGAGCAATTGACTAACAGTAACGACATTCAAAAAATAATGGCCAAGGTGACAGAGCAAGCAACCTTGAATGCCAAAAACGCGACAACCCTAGCAAGCGAAAGTGAAGACGTAAATCAACTTGCACACTCCTTAACAAGTGCCGTAGAGCGCTTTAAGTTTTAAGTGCAAGTAATGACTTGGCTTGCATGAAATGGGTATAATACTTCAACTCTTTTGCTTAATAGCGGCCCACAATGAAATATAAAGATCTACGTGATTTTATCGATTTGCTTGAAAAAAAAGGCGAACTTAAACGTATCACCCAAGAAATCGACCCGTATCTTGAAATGACCGAAATATCTGATCGCACATTGCGTGCAAAAGGCCCTGCGTTATTATTCGAAAATCCAAAAGGCTACGATATGCCGGTGCTTACCAACCTATTTGGTACACCAAAACGCGTAGCAATGGGCATGGGCCAAACAGATGTTAGCGAGCTTCGCGAAGTGGGTAAGCTACTCGCTTTTTTAAAAGAACCTGATCCACCAAAGGGTATTAAAGAAGCTCTAGGTGCTATACCTATTTTTAAGCAAGTGCTTAATATGCCTGAAAAAGAAGTTAAAAAAGCGCCTTGCCAACAAGTAGTTTTAGAAGGTGATGATGTAGACTTAACTAAATTACCTATTCAACATTGTTGGCCAGGTGATGCAGCGCCATTAATTACTTGGGGCCTTACAGTTACTAAAGGGCCTTATAAAAAGCGCCAAAATTTAGGCATTTATCGCCAGCAATTATTAGGTAAAAATAAAATAATTATGCGTTGGTTGTCGCATCGTGGTGGCGCGCTTGATTTTCAAGAATGGTGTAAAGAAAACCCAGGACAGCCTTACCCTGTCTCGGTAGCACTAGGTGCCGATCCAGCTACTATATTAGGTGCAGTAACGCCTGTACCCGACACATTAAGCGAATATGCATTTGCTGGTTTATTACGTGGTAGCAGAACCGAAGTTGTAAAATCTATTTCCAATGACTTGCAAGTCCCTGCCAGTGCAGAAATAGTACTTGAAGGTTACATTATGCCAGGTGAAATGGCGCCAGAAGGCCCTTATGGTGACCATACCGGTTACTATAATGAAGTAGATGACTTTCCAGTAATGACGGTAACTCACTTAACGCATCGTAAAGATCCTATTTATCACAGCACATTTACTGGCCGTCCGCCTGATGAGCCTGCAATTTTAGGTGTAGCACTTAATGAAGTGTTTGTGCCGATATTACAAAAGCAATTTCCTGAAATCGTCGACTTTTATCTGCCGCCTGAAGGGTGCTCGTACCGTATGGCGATTGTAACAATGAAAAAACAATATCCTGGCCATGCCAAGCGCGTGATGATGGGGGTTTGGTCGTTCTTACGTCAGTTTATGTATACCAAGTTTGTAATTGTGTGCGATGACGATATTAATGCCCGTGATTGGGAAGATGTTATTTGGGCTATAACAACCCGAATGGATCCTGCTCGCGATACAACATTAATAGAAAACACACCTATTGATTATCTCGATTTTGCATCGCCAGTCTCTGGCCTGGGTTCAAAAATGGGAATGGATGCCACCAATAAATGGCCTGGCGAAACCACCCGCGAATGGGGCGAGCCTATTGTTATGGATAAAGACACCAAAGACCGCGTAGATGATATTTGGGAAAGCCTTAATATTCTTTAAGTGTTTATATGTAAGTACATAACAGGCTATAAAATAACCCTGCAGATATGCTAGAATCGAGTCATTCGATTGCGTATCTGCTGTTTAAAGCGCTGCTAAAAGGTAAAAAATGCAAACATTAAAAGCTGAAGTTGTAGCTATCAGCCCACTTACAGAATTTGTTCACAAAGTAATTTTAAAGCCACAACAACCTGTGACCTTTGAAGCTGGCCAATACATGCAACTCGTATTGGGCGAAAAAGACAAACGTGCTTTTTCTATAGCTAGTCGCCCTTCACAGTGCGATGCAATAGAACTGCATATTGGCGCGTCAGGTGCCGATTCGTATGCAATGCAATCGCTGGAACATTTACGAAACGCGCATACCACTGGGCAGTTAGTAGACATTGAAGCTGGCTTGGGTATTTCACAGTTGCGCCTGCAATGTGAGCGCCCTATTATTTTACTTGCCGGTGGCACTGGTTTTTCATACGCAAAATCAATGGCTGATCACTTAGCTGAAATTAAGTGCGACCGTCCTGTATTATTTTACTGGGGTGTAAAAGAAGAGTCAGCTTTATACGCACATACAGAAATGCAAACATGGGCCGATAGCCACAAAAACTTTGAGTTTATCCCTGTGGTAGAAAATCCATCTGCTAATTGGCAAGGTCACACTGGCTATGTACATAAAGCGGTAATGCAAGATATTGTATCACTTGAACCATACGATATTTATATGGCCGGTCGTTTTGACATGATAGGTATTGTCCGTGATGACTTTATTACTCATGGTGCAATTCGTGAAAACATGTACGCAGATGCATTCGCATTTATCAAATAATTGAAATTAACTTTCAGTTATGAATAAAGGCACCTAATCGGTGCTTTTATTTTATATAACAACAAATACTTAATAGTTAAAACCTATCAATCTCATCAACATAAACAATTTCCTAAATCCCTATCTATAAACCATACTTTGTATAGAACATCAGCGGGAGAGACCCAAATGCTAAATACAAAAGTAAAAGATTTTATGCAACGCAAGTTGCCAAATATCACACCAGATACAGAAATGACAACAGCCATAGCAGAACTACAAAAATTTAAACTACTTGGCGCACCAGTATTTGATAAAGATAAATGCCTAGTCGGATTTATATCTGAGCAAGAACTATTAAAACCACTTACGCAAAGCAGTTATTTTTGTGATGGGATGGTTAAAGTATCGCAACTTATGCAAACAAAGGTAGTGACCGTTAGCGGCGATACCAATATTATTGAGCTTGCAGAGCAAATGCAGCCCGGTAAACCAAAAAACTACCCTGTTGTAGAGGGTGTTAAAGTAATCGGCATGATCAGCCGAGCAGATGTACTTAAAGCACTTTACGATAATTACATGAGCTGCCAAACACACTAAATTGCAGATAACAAAATGCCGCTTATAAAGCGGCATTTTTAATGTGTATTAAATAGAGTTAACGTGCGCTAACGATTGCTGAAAGTTCTTTTTTATCGCCATCGCTTAAAAATGCTATTTCTAATGCATTTTTTTGGGCTTTTTCCATATCAGCTTGAGATAAGCCCGCTTTAGGTGCTGCAACGGTATATTCGTACTCAATTTCAATGCCTTCAACCGCAGGGTCATCAGTATTAATACACGCTAAAATACCGTGATCTAAAAACTGTTTAAGTGGGTGCTTAGCTAAATCGTTTACTGTACTGGTTTGAATATTACTTGTTAAGCACGACTCAATACCAATACGGTTATCGCGTAAGTAATCCATTAGTTTTGGATCTTCAATAGCTTTAACGCCATGCCCTATTCGGCTTGCACCTAACTCATTAATTGCTTGCCAAATACTTGGAGCACCGAGTGCCTCTCCAGCATGAATAGTCGAAGCTAAATAAGCATTTCGTACTTGTTTAAAGTGCTCTACAAACAACTCACCAGGAAAGCCAATTTCGTCACCGGCTAAATCAACAGCGACTAAATCATTTTTAAATGCGAGTAAAGCATCAAGCTCTTTTTGACATGTTTTTACGCCATAAGTACGCGATAAAATACCAATCAAGTTAGCTTTTATATTTGCATCCTTTGTTGCTGATTTAATACCATCAACAACCGCCTCTACAACCCCTTCTGGGTGTAAACCTTGGCTTTGTGCCATGTAGTAAGGGCTAAATCGAAGCTCTACATAATCAAGGCCTTGTGCTTGTGCATCTTCAATGTTTTCAATCGCTATGCGTCTACACGCATCGTAGTCGCCAAGTACAGTGACACCCCAATCTAACTTTTGTAAAAAAGCCATAAGGTTTGGCTCAGGGTCAATAACTTGAACATGAGGAATTAATGCCTCAACGTTATCTGCAGGTAACTCTATATTAAACTGACGACCAAGTTCTAATATGGTTTGCGCACGTACATTACCATCTAAATGACGGTGAATATCTAGCAAAGGTAATTTTCTATTGATCATAATAGCAACCCAGTTTAGTTAAATTTGCGCGCATGATACGCAGATATAGTTATTTTTCAAGTCTATATGGTTTGCGTTAAGTTTAAGCGGTCATATGTCTGCTTTTTGTGCAAAAAATAACGTTACTTATTTATTTGATAAATAATGCCAAAGAGTTTTAAAAAGCGTATTTGCATCAATAGGTTTGGTAATATAACTATTCATTCCAGAGGCTAATGCCTTTTTAACGTCATCGTCATGGGCGTTCGCCGATAGCCCTATTATGGGTAAATCAATTAACCCTAAATCACAACGAATTACTTTTGTTGCTTGGAGTCCATCCATTTTTGGCATCTGAATATCCATAAGAACAATGTCGTAGCTATTTTCGGTTAGCTTTTCTATGGCTTCAAAACCATCATTAGCAATGTCGGCAATACACCCTTTTGTTTTTAAAATGGCACTGGCAACATGCTGGTTAAGTGGGTTATCTTCGACTAAAAGTAACTTATAGTTTGCGAATGATAAGGTACTTACATCTATTTCGTCGTATTGCTGTTGAATTTGCTCTGCCTTTGGTAAAGGCGATATAAGCGGCAAACTAAATGTAAATGTAGAACCTTTACCTTCATAACTGACTAAATCAATTGCACCACCCATTAACTCAACCAGCTTTCTGCAAATACTTAACCCTAAGCCTGTACCACCATATTGACGTGAGGTTGAGCTATCGGCTTGCGCAAACGGTTTAAACAATTGTTTTTGTGCTTCGCTACTAATACCAATACCCGTATCGTTAATACTAAAGTAAGTCATTTTTTTCGACTGCCAAATTTTCAGAGTGATCTCACCTTCCCCTGTAAATTTAACCGCATTATTGAGCAGATTCAGCAGCACTTGTTTTAAGCGGATTGGATCGGTATTAATGACCAAATTTGATGTTTTATCAAAATCTAGACTTAACTTTATTGATTTAATGTCAGCTTCAAACTGAAGTAAATTAAGCATTTCATCCGCTAAACTCGCTACATTAATAGGCTCTTGCATTAAGTCTAGCTTGCCTGCTTCCATTTTTGAAAAGTCGAGCACATCGTTTAATACCCGCAGTAAAACACCCAGTGCTCCATCTGCTTGTTCAATGTAACTTCTTGCTTGTTGCCAATCATTCTGTTGCAGCGCTAAATAATGCAGCCCTTTTATACCGTTAATAGGGGTACGGACTTCGTGACTCATGTTTGCTAAAAACTGTCCTTTAATATGACTCGCTTCATCTGCTTTTTGTTTTTCTTTGCGTAATGTATGCGTTTGCTTAGCCACTTGTTCGCGAATTTGTATGTTTGTACCTGTAACTGAAATCAAAAATGTAATCAGTAACCACACAAACAACATACCTACTATTTGTGCAAGCCAATACATTAACCAAGACGTTCTAACTATTGGTTCATATAACTCGACCTGCCACATGCGTTTGCCAATCAACAATTGATATTCTTTAAACAGCGTTTGCGAGTTATCGGTATCGGCAATATAAATTGCCTGCTTTTTCCCTGGTATCGTTGTATCAAAAAAACTGACTGAAATTGAGTTGTTGTGATCAAATAATAGTGTTTGCGATAAGCGTTTCAGACTGACAATCGCTGCCACAAAACCTTGAAAATCATCTTCGGTAGACGACTCTCCAAAAACAGGATATAAAAAAAGCACACCGTCTTCAGCTGTATTTTGGACTAAATTAATTGGCTCACTTAGTGCAAGTTCATTAAGCTCTTTCGCTTTGCTAAGCGCTGCACCTCTTACTTTACTAGAAGCTAAATCAAACCCTAAAACACCTTCATTATCTTTTAAGGGATATACATATTTTACAGGAAAGTAATTACTACGAGTACCTGCAGGTTGCCAACCTCCATCAAGTGACTTTTCTTTTATGTATAAAGTTTTGCCTGTGGCTGTATTTTCATGTGTTTCAAAATCTGCGAGTTTATTTGCTGGTACATAAGGTATCCATTCAAATGCTAAAATTTCTTGGCTATAGTCCAACTGCTTTGAAGTAAATTGTTTAAACTCTTTAAAGTTCACGTCATTACTACTAGCAAAAAATGTAGCTAACAATCCTAAGTGAGCAGTAATACCATCGAGCTTCTGGCTTATAGCATTTTGCACAGTAAGTATTTTGGCTTCTTGCTTTTGAATGTCTTTTTCTTTTTTTACACTGGCAGCGCCATAAAAACTAACGCTGATCAGTATATAAATTAATAGTGAAGGTAAAATTACCAACATACGGTGGCGTACTTGCGTGTAATTAAAGGCTGCGAGCATGAGTGGAGTAAATATAAGTACACCGATACTGTCACCAATCCACCATGCTATAAAGCTATCAAAAATAGCATGCGTAGGGATCACATTATTCAATGCTAATAAGCTAGTTCCCACACCTGCAGCAATAACACAGCATATTGGCCCTGCTACTATTAGGCTCTGCACACTGTGTTTTAAAGAAGATAAATCTAGTGGAGCCTTTATAACATTTACTATGATTTGACGACCAATCCAAGCCTGTAAAACAGAGGCTAAAGTGACGCAAATAGCTTGTAAAAGCACATTAAAATGAAGAATATCTACGGTGTTATCAAGATGAATTAAGTTAGTACAGAAAGCACCAAGAATAAGGCCAATAAATGACTTACGTCCCCAAATTAAAAAGCTCGCTAAAGCAATTCCTGAGGGCGGCCAAGAGGCGACCGCATAGCCATCAACAGAAAGAAGTGAGTTGCTAAAATACCCAGTAAAGAAGTAAGCACAAGCCAAGCTAAGGGTTAATATTAAAAACTTTCTCAATGCTTGTGCTCCTGAACTACAAAAAATGCTAAGTAGTTATAGTGTAGTCATTTATTGATATAAAACGAGCGCCTTTTCTGCTTGTGCACTATTTTTATAACTTAAAACAGCTTGTTCAGAGAACTGTTTTTTATTGTCACTATTCAGTGCTTTATCAAAAATTCTAGCTGCTAAGTCATAATCACCTTTAGCATTAGCAAGGCAAGCCAGCGCAAGTAATAGTGAATTATTTGAATCATCCTTTTTAAGGCGTTCTTGTATGTTTATTTGCAACTTAGGCGCGTCGGCTGCTGTTGCTTTACTTAATATATTGGCAAGCTCTAAGTGTTGCTCATTATGCTTAACCATTTTAATTAAGTCACTTTCGATAACAGCCAATTGACCTGCTTGCGCCATTTGCATTAAATATGCGGTGTGGGCATGAGCTTGCAGCTTTTTCGGTAGCTGTTTATATTTTTCACTCAGTTTGTCTGCATCTAACGCATTAAAGTAGGCACTAAATAACTGCGTCCACTGTGCATCAGTAAGTGCTTTTTTGCGTAATAAACGCGGCAAAAAATCTTCCAGCGCACTAAAGTGTTGTTGCTGTACTAATACTTCTGCATAAAGTTTTAACTCAAGTGCGGTGGCTTTTTTAGCTTCTGCGCTAATACGCATTTGTGATTCAATCGCGCTACTGTCGCCACTTGCCAACCATAGCTTTGCTACTTTTAATTGATGCTCTGGGCTTATTTCAAATAAACGCTCAAGTGCTTTATCTGTTTGATTATTAGCAAGCGCTGCTTTTGCAAGTAATGCTAAGCGAATATCTTCAAACTTATCTGGTACGCTATTACCCGATAGAGCCTGCTCTACATGCTCATAATCATCATTAATAGCACTCCACAGAGCCTGCTCAATAGCTACTTGTTTGCGCTCTTGGCTACGTGCAAAAAAGCCATGTTTAGTATTATGATAAATCGATAATAAGTAGCGGATTAGCTTATATGTTAAATATAAAACAACAGCGGTAATGACTGCCATTATACAAAACGATACTATCGTGCCTTCTATCGTCGTATTGTTAAATGAAATAAGTACATAACCTTTTTCATCTAGCACAAATGGAGTAACCGCTAGTACAACAACAATAGCTACAATTAAAATAATTAGCCCTATCATTGCGCCCACTCCTTAACCTTTTGTGTACTATTTAAGGTTATTTTTGGATTAAAATTAAGCTGCTCTTTTTCGAGTTTAGACAACGCTTTAAGTACCGTTTTGGTTGCATCATCGTCTTGCTTAAAGTACTCACCAACTAAACGTTTTGCTTCACTTAAGGCGCTAAAGAAAATACTCGCCTGCTTACTCATAAGTGCATCTTGTGCCTGAGTTATATTAAGCTTGATTCGTTGATTAATTAAATGGCGCTCTTGATCTGTAAGTAATGGCTCAATGGAAACACCTTCGTGCTGGCGAATAGTAATAAAGCTATCCACAATTTTATTCCAGCTATTACTCAGGTTTTGCTGCCAATCACTCACGTCATCACTTAAAGCATTTTCATCTATTGCAGCCGCTTCTTCTGGCAAGTTAACCGCATTAAAAACTAAATTATCAACGCTATTAAGTGCACTGTTTAGCTGTAAATAAATAGCCTCTGTTGCTATAGGTTTAAGGCTATCAAGTGTTTGTATGTCTTGCATAATAGCTTGGCGAACTTCAACTGTTCCTGGGTGTTCGCTAAGTAATGCATCTAAGCGCTTTAAAACAGCACTAGTGCCTTGGTAATCTTTTTCAGCCCATAGTTTAAATTCAGCCATACGCTGTAAGCTGGTTACTTCTTGTGGGTTTAAAGACGAGCCTTGTTGCTGCGCTTTTTGCAGGGCTGCTTTTAGTTCTTGCTGATTTTGAGCTGCACTTTCACTTAGGGTTGCGGCTACTTTTTTCTCACTATTAAACAGCGCTTGCTGCAAATTAGATTGCGCCGATTTAAGTGCTTGCAGCTCTTGAACGAGTAACTTATTTTGCTCGCTTAACTCATTAACGGCTAGGTTTTGCGCCTTACCAGCATTTAATTTTTGATAAAACTCGTATCCAACACCAGAGGCCACAATTAACGAAATAAGAAGCGCAAGTGCTGCAACCTTACTTACCTTTTGTTTGTTTTTTTCTGTCGTATTTTTTGTAGCTGCTGGCTCTTGCTTAGCTGATTTAGCTGAGGCCGGGTTAGCTATTGTTGATGTGGCTTTTTCTGCCGTAACTGACTTTGACTGTTCGCTCATGTTGCTACCTTGCTGATTAATACAGGTAAACATAGCGTCATCGCTAGCTCCTGCTGCAATATGTATATTAGCCAAACTTACTTGTTGTTGCTGTAAATATGCGGCAATGCGCTCGCTGGCAACATAAAATTGGCACTGTTGTAACCATTGTAGTTGTGGTGCAGCAAGGGGAGTAAAAATGGCATCGACTGCTGCATTACTTGTTATGACTATACCGTGTACATTATTGCTTTTCCAGTGGTCAGTCCAGTTACCACCTAATTCACTTATCGGTTCACGTTTGTACACTACGCAATTATTTAAAAAAGCACCGCGCTCTTTAAGCACTTTTGCTATATCTGGGCGACCGCCTTGTCCTTTAACCAAAACTATATTACTACCATCAACCTGAGCAAGTGATTTTAGAGCCAGTAACCCCTCTGAATCATATTGCTTAGATTTAGGCAATGCAGCACGCACACCAAATTGTTCATATATTGTGTCGGCTGTTTGTTGGCCTACCGCATAAAACTGCGCTTTTGTATTTATATCTGGTTTTAGTTGCGCAAGCGCACTGACTGCATCTTGCGATATAAATATTATTTTGTCCGCATTTAACAGCGGACTCAGCTCGGTGCTAGAGGGTGTTAAATGCGTTATTTTTAATACCGGAAACAAAGACGCCTGATAACCCGCTTGCTCTAATTGCTGTGCAAGGGCTGCGCCTTTTCCTTCGGGCCGAGTTATCAGAATATGTGTCATTTATGCGTCTCTATAAACTTCAGCTAATATTTTGTCTGCGCCTTGAGCTAGTAATTTTTTAGCAAGCTCAATGCCTAGTTTTTCTGCATCATTTACATGACCAGTTACTTCGTCGCGTAAAATTTCGCTGCCATCAACAGCACCCACTAAACCACGCAAATGTACCTGCTCGCCATCAACTAATGCATAAGCACCAATAGGCACTTGGCAACCACCTTCTAAATGGCGATTCATCGCACGCTCTGCATTTACGCGAATACGTGTTTGAGTATGCTCAAGTGGTGCAAGTAATGCTTTTGTTACTTCATCATCAATACGGCACTCAATACCTACAGCGCCTTGACCATTTGCCGGTAATGATACTTCTGGCTCAATATAGTCGGCAATACGCGACTCCATTTCTAAACGAATAAGCCCTGCTGCAGCCAAAATAATAGCATCGTATTGGCCATCATCTAACTTACCTAAACGCGTATTTACATTACCGCGTAAATCACGAATATCTAAATCAGGACGAAGTGCTTTAATTTGGCACTGACGGCGCAAACTCGAAGTGCCCACAATAGCGCCCTGTGGTAGAGCGTTTAAATTAGCAAAATTGTTTGATACAAACGCATCTCGCGGATCCTCACGCTCACAAATAGTATACAGCTCTAATCCGTCAGGGAACTCTACTGGTACGTCTTTCATAGAATGTACGGCAATATCAGCTCGGCCATCTAACATGGCTTGCTCAAGCTCTTTAACAAATAAACCCTTACCGCCAATTTTGGCCAAAGGCGTATCTAAAATTATATCCCCTTGCGTCGACATTGGGACTAATTCTACGCGTACATCTGCATGAAAACGCTCAAGTTCAGCTTTTACAAATTCGGCCTGCCAAAGTGCTAAAGCACTTTTACGAGTTGCGATGCGTACTAATTTTGTTTTTTCTGTCATAAGGGTATCCAATTAATTACTGCGTTTAGCTAGTTTTAGTCAGCTAAAATTCTAAATTCTTTTTGGGCAATTAAATTACCTTGCTCATCTACAACATCAACACGCCAGTGGCCTGTTTGTGTGTCCATAATATTTTTTGTTGAGTAGGTTCTGTAGCGAGGCGAAGTAACATTGAGTGTAATTTCAGCCATAGTTTCATCTTCAAACGTCCAAACATGTTTAACTTGCTGCCCTTGAAGGTTTTTAATCTCGCTAAAAAACGATAACCCTTCATCAAACTGACTTAACCTAATATCTGCCGCAAACACATTAGTAGGCTCACGCTTACTTACTTTACGAGTAAGTACCGCACGGCTAATTTTATCTGTGTCTATTTGCGCGCCTAATGCCACACTTGCCACTTGTGCTGTAGGCGAAAAACCTTCAGTACCACTCAATGCACCATCATCGCTTTTTTGATCTAAAAGTAAGTCACTCTGATCAGCATACTCAGCTATATTTTCAGCTTCTTCGGTTTCTTCCTGCGCATCATTATCAAGGTTTGAGTTTAACTCTGTATTAATACTCTCACTTTGATCAATCACAATATCGTTGCTAGCTAATAAAACTGTATCATTATTTACTGGATTCACTTTATCAGGTGCATTATTTGATATGCTTTGCTCAACTTCATTCTGCGCAGCTAATAACGGTTCAATGCTCGTTTGCGTTATCTCTGCGGACTCGTTAGGAATGTTGTTTATTGATGATTCAGGCTCAACATCCGTTACTTCAACGTTTGTCTGGTTTTGAGCGTTACTGCTAAAGCTTAAAAATTGCTCCTGCTCATTTGGATGCTCACCTTGCTCTGCACTGGCTGAGGTTGTTAAGCCATATACAACTGCTGCAGAGGTCATTAATACCAACATAGCAATACTCACAATACGACGCCAATTCCACTCGTAGCTTACCGTTGGTACACTCTCTTGTAGTTCGCGTTTAACATTTGCTTTAATAACTATTTTTTGACTCATATTGACCTCAGCGGTTCCAAAATTAGCTTAAACGAGCAATTAACCATTGGCGAATAGCTTGCAATTCTTCTGCGCAAACTTGATGAGCCATTGGGTATTCTTGCCAGCTTACATCCATGTTATGTGCTGTTAATACTTCAAACGCACTTCTTCCCGCGCTATGCGGTACTACGTTATCTTGACTACCATGCGCCATAAATACATTTAAATCGGTATGTTTTGCTTCATCAGCAAATTTTTGCGGCACACACATATAAGTAGAAAGCGCCATAACACCCCCAAGTTTTTGCTCAAAGCGCGGCGCTAAATGTAGCGACACCACACCACCTTGAGAAAAACCAGCTAAAATAATTTTATTAGCGGGTATGCCATTAGCAATTTCTTTGTTGATTAGCTCTTCTACTTTAGCAGCCGAATCTCTTACGCCTTGTTCATCGGCACGCTTATCTAATTCTATAGATTTAATATCGTACCAAGAGCGCATTTCCATACCACCATTTATGGTGACCGGTTGCATTGGTGCATGCGGAAAAACAAACCGTATACCCAGTTCACTTGGTAAATTAAGCTGCGGAGCCACTGGTGCAAAACCATCCCCAGAATCGCCTAAGCCATGTAACCAAATAACCGTTGCTTTATGCTCGCTTTGAGCTGGGTATTCTACAAACTCTAAACTCATAGTGTTGATTTCCACTTAACTTCTTGACCTGCTTGGCGAGTTGATGCTTCATTTATAAACGCCCAAAATTCTGCACCCGAACGGTTATCAATCCATAACCCATCACGCATTTCAAAATGATGACCGTTAAACTTAGTCGCAACCCATACTTGATGAAGAGGCGCTTGTTTATTGATTACTATTTTACTTTTATCAGGAAAAATAATTTCTAAAATACCTTGTGCCGATTCGTAATCTAAATCAGCTTCGCAATCATCAACTTGCTCTTCAATAGTGAACATAAGAGCTTCGGCTAATTGGTGATATTCGTGTTCAGTCATTGTTATTTCCTTTGCAGGCGAGCCGCCTAATATTGGGTACGTTTTAGCTTTAAAAGTGTACTGTTAGTGTAACAGGAATAAAATCATCCGCGAATAGCTGCATTTTTTAGATATTCTGTTACTCTGCGATTATAAAGCCAGCAACCATATTAATCTAATGAAAGCGACGCATACCTTACAATTAAAAAAACTATTAGTAAGCACTGTACTGTTAAGCGCCTTAGCTGGCTGTGGGCAGAGCGGTCCGCTATATTTACCAGAACAACAAACAGAGCAAAACCAACCTCAAAATACAGCTAAGCCAGCCACTACCGCTGAGCAAGCAAAAACACAGCAAAGTCAGGAGCAATAAATGGATTATTTTAACTACAAAAACAACCAATTATTTGCCGAAGACGTAAGTGTGGCAAGCATAGCGCAGCAATACGGCACACCTTGTTATGTATACTCGCGTGCTACGTTTGAGCGCCATTACCTAGCGTTTGCTAACGCCACTAAAAATCATAAAAGCTTGGTGTGTTACGCCGTTAAAGCAAACTCAAATATAGCCGTACTTAATATATTAGCGCGCTTAGGATCGGGTTTCGATATTGTATCTAAAGGCGAACTTGCACGTGTAATTAAAGCAGGAGGCGATGCCTCTAAAGTGGTTTTTTCGGGCGTGGCTAAAACGTCTGACGAAATAGCGTACGCATTAAAGTTAGGTATTAAATGCTTTAACGTTGAATCAGCCTCTGAGCTTGAGCGAATTTCAGAAGTTGCTTGTGAGCTTAATTTAGAAGCGCCTATTTCTATTCGTGTAAACCCCGATATAGATGCAAAAACACACCCGTATATTTCTACCGGCTTAAAAGAAAATAAATTTGGTATTGATATTCAAACGGCGGTGAGTGTTTATCAACAAGCAGCGGCTTTACCTGGTTTAAAAATAATTGGTGTTGATTGCCATATTGGCTCTCAATTAACTGAAGTAAGACCCTTTTTAGAAGCCCTTGATAAACTCATGGCGCTTATTGATGAGCTAAAAACCAACGGTATTGAGCTAACTCACTTAGATATTGGTGGCGGTTTAGGCGTGCCATATAACAACGAGCAACCACCGCACCCAAGTGAATATGCAGCGCAAGTTACCGAGCGCTTAGCTAACTATAAACACCTTGAACTAATTTTTGAGCCAGGGCGCGCTATTGCAGCTAACGCAGGTATTTTAGTTACTCAAGTTGAATTTATTAAACAAAACCAAGACAAATTTTTTGCCATTGTAGATGCAGGTATGAACGACATGCTTCGCCCTGCGCTTTATCAAGCGTGGCAAAAAATCATTCCGGTATCAGTTCGCGACGACGAAACACCTACTCACAACTTTGATATTGTGGGTCCGGTGTGCGAAACCGGCGACTTTTTAGGAAAAGATCGTGAACTAGCGCTTAAACAAGGCGACTTACTCGCACAGCGAAGTGCTGGTGCATATGGCTTTACCATGAGTTCAAACTACAACTCGCGCCCGCGTGTTGCAGAAATAATGGTAGATGGTGAGCATCATCACCTTATTCGTGAACGCGAAACTATTGAAAGCCTTTATCAAGGTGAGAAAATTTTACCATAAACGTTTTTGTTACGACGCTGCTCTGTGGCATGATTAGCACAGAGCAAAACCGAATTAGAGCGCTATGTTAGTTAATTTTTCCAAAATGCACGGCTTAGGCAACGACTTTGTTGTAATTGATAACATTACACAAAATGTTTTTTTGTCGCGAGATCAAATCAAAAAACTGGCAGATCGCCATTTTGGCATTGGCTTTGACCAATTGCTGATGGTTGAAGCGCCATATTCTCCTGATCTCGACTTTCATTATCGAATTTTTAATGCCGATGGTACCGAAGTAGAACAATGCGGTAACGGCGCACGCTGTTTTGCCCGCTTTGTACGCATGAAAGGCCTTACTAACAAGCACAAAATTACTGTGTCGACCAAGTCGGGCAACTTAACGCTCTACATAGAAAAAGACGGTCAAGTGACGGTTAACATGGGTCATCCTAACTTTGAACCCAGTAAAATCCCTTTAAAAGCAAGCAAGCGCGAGCTTACTTATATTATTAGAACCGAGGAACACACTGTATTTAGTGGCGCGGTATCTATGGGTAACCCGCATTGCGTACTAGAAGTTGACGACGTAACCACCGCGCAAGTTGATATATTGGGGCCATTGCTTGAAAACCACGAACGCTTTCCGCAAAAAGCGAATATTGGTTTTATGCAGGTTGTATCGCAAGAACACATTAAATTAAGGGTATGGGAGCGAGGCGTTAACGAAACCCTAGCCTGTGGCACAGGCGCATGTGCAGCAATGGTTATTGGTCATATGCAAAATAAGTTATCAACAACCGTTCAAGTAGATTTACCAGGCGGTAGCTTGCAAGTACGTTGGAGTGGCGAAGGTCACCCTGTACGCATGACAGGCCCCGCAGAGCACGTATTCGACGGACAAGTAGCGCTATGAGCGAGCTAAGTAAAGAACAGGTTATTGATTACTTGCAGCAACATCCTGATTTTTTGGTTCAACACCCGGAGCTACTCGCACAACTTGAGCTGCACCAACAAGCTCAAGGTGCAACGTCGCTGGTACATATTCAGCAACGCCAATTACGCGAGCACAACACGCTTTTAAAAAGCCAAATAGACGCGATGAGCAAGCATGCAACGCAAAACGAGCTTGTATATCGTTTGTTTAGCCAGTGCCATCGCCAGCTTTGGAATCATGACGACTTTGATACGCTAGCAAATAACCTGCGCAATATAATTTGCTCAAGTGAAGATGTTAACGACTGCAAATTAGTAAAATATAATCCCGAATACGACGAACTTATTGCACATCGCCTTACCCATTCTGGGCATTATTTAGGGCGTATTAATCAGCAAGAACGCGAACAATTATTTAGTGAAGATACACAATCTGCTGCTATTTATTTAATTGGCGACACTACACACCCTATCGCTATTTTGGCCTTTGGTAGTAATAACGTAAACCACTTTGAGCCCGCTCAAGATAACCTTTTTGTACTCGACTTTATAAACGCATTACACCTGCGGTTACAAAAACTTGCATGAGTGACGACGCACCTAATATTACTCAATTAAGCGATAACTGGCGCACACCCATAACGCTATTTAGCGATTATTTAAAGTTCGAAAAACAATATTCAGCACACACCGTAAACCAATATGTAAGCCAACTTGGTTTTGCAGCCCTCTATTTTAGTAAATTATGTGACGACTGGTTTGGCGTGCAAGGCGAGCATATTCGCCGCTACAGCATGGCACTGCGATCAAAACAATTAAGTGGCCGTACAATTAGCTTAAAGCTCAGTTGTATTCGCAGCTTATATAAGTTTTTAAAAGCAAAAAATATTGCCGAGCAATCGCATTACCATAATCCGGCGGTGGGTATAAAAGGTCCTAAGTTTGCAAAGCCCCTACCTAAAAATCTCGACGTAGATCAAATGGCGCGCTTACTCGAAATACCCGACGACGAGCCTCTCGCAATTAGAGATAAGGCAATGATGGAGTTAATGTATTCATCAGGGCTGCGTATAAGCGAATTAGTTGGCGCTAACATGCAAGATATTAGCGCTGCTAATGGCGAAATTTTAGTGCGTGGTAAAGGCAATAAAGAGCGATTAATTCCGGTGGGTAAAAAAGCGTTAGACGCATTAAAAAAATGGCTCACAATACGCCCTCAATTTACAAAGCCCGATGAAATAGCAGTATTTTTAAGTAGCCAAAAAAATCGTATTTCGATTCGCCAAGTGCGCCTACGCATGCAAGAGTGGGGAATAAAACAAGGCATTAGCTCGCAGGTTCACCCGCATAAGCTGCGCCACTCGTTTGCGTCACATATTTTAGAATCATCTGGTGATTTACGCGCCGTGCAAGAATTACTAGGGCACAGCAGTTTGTCGGCTACACAAGTGTATACGCATTTAGATTTTCAACATTTAGCCAAGGTGTACGACAACACTCACCCTCGCGCAAAAAAACGAACTGATTAGGAAAATAAATATGATCCGATTTAATCGTGCTATTAAGCCATTTTCTGTCATGAGCTTTGATTTAGACGACACGCTATACAGCAATCACCCTATTATAAAAGCAGCCGTTAAAGCCCAACAAAATTATTTAAACGCGCTACCGGGCTATCAAGAGCAAGGTCCAAAGTACTGGCAACTATGTCGCGAACTTGCCGTAATACAAAACCCAGATCTCGCAGATGATGTAACTAAATGGCGCAAACACACCCTACGTTTAGCGCTTTCTAAACTTGGGTTTACCGCAGATGATGTAGAGCGCCATGCAAATGCCGCCTATAACGCCTTTGCCGATGCGCGCAGCAACATAGTCGTAAGCGATGACGTACTAAACTTACTAGATAATCTAGCCAAACACTTTACGCTTGTTGCGATTACTAACGGTAACGTTGAAATTGAACGCTTTAACTTACACGATAAATTTGAACTCGTACTGCAAGCAGGTATGCACGGTAAAGCAAAACCCCACAGCACTTTATTTGATAAAGCAGCCACACATTTAAACGTTGCTAAAAGCGATATTTTACATATTGGCGATAGCCTAGATACCGACGTACAAGGCGCAAATAATGCCGGCTGCCAATCGGTATGGTTAAACGATCAAGGCGCTAATTATGCCTATAAAGGGCTGGCTGATATTGAAATAGCCAACATCCATGCTTTAACGCACTTTATTAAATAATACCAATTGCATTAAATAAGTGTTCTATTATAGCGCTAAGAAAATAGCACAATAACAAGGCGAAAATTGTGACATATAGTTGTTCTATATAAATAATTTTTAACGCAGTTAGTGAGTTATTTAATGCGATAAAATGATCATGTTTTAATAAAATTGGTATAAACTCGTTTAAAAATAAGAGGTCACAATGAGCCACTATACCAAGCTAATCACCTTGCTATTAATTGGCTCGCTTAGCCTTAACGCTTATTTATTATGGCCGCAGCCTGCGTTAACTACACCACAAAAAACGCAAAGTGCCCAGCAAAGCATATCGCCTAAACAACAAAATACGTTACTAAATACGGCAAAGCAGCAATTTGAACAACACCAATTTGAAGCCGCACTTAATAGCTATCAACAGTTAAAAAACAGCAATCCAGAGAGTGCAAAAAACCTTTATTCATCGTGGCTGATACAGCTTAAAACATGGCTAAATAGCAATTTATTACTCAGCGAATCGCTTCTCAATGCGCTATTAAATAACAGCCCTTACAACGTAGAAATACTTAATTTACAGGTTGAGTATTTAATAAATAGCGAGCAAACACAAAACGCCATTATTGCTTTATTTGAGCTGAATTCATTACTACCTGCTGATCAGCAAAACAACGTAAATACACGTTTAAATACGCTCACTAAAAACGAATTACACACATTAACTGAGCAACAAAATTGGCAAGCTATTATTGAGCAAACACAAATTTGGCTTGATTATAAAAGCGATAACGCGCAGTTTTTATATCCGCTTGCGTACGCCTACTTTCAGCAAGGCGATTTAATTAGTGCACAAGCAACGCTTGATCGAATGCCAAACCAGCACAATCTAAAAAGCCAAGTGCAAACACTGCAAGCTATGATCAATAAAGCACAATCGCAAGACGACTTTGTTGCTTTAACGCCTTACGGCGCGCATTACTTAATAAACACCGAAATAAATAACAATCTATCGACCGAACTAATGATTGATACAGGCGCAAGCATCACCTCACTACCTACAAGTATAATTGAGCAAATTTCGCCACAACCTTTGTATTTAGGCGATGTAACGGTAAACACAGCTAACGGTCAAATTGTTGTAAAACGTTATCAAATTGAATCGTTTAAAGTGGGCTCGCAAATTATTTATGGTTTTGAAGTGTTGAGCATTGAAAACACACGCGGACAAGGTTTGCTAGGGATGAACTTTTTATCGCGATTTAAATTCAATATAAATCAGCAAACAGATGAGCTAGAGTTGAGCGCTAAATAATTAAAAATCCAAAGGTAACACATGACACTAAATAACTATTTAAAAGCACTTGCTGAAAACCCAAAAAGCATTCAATTTACCGATACAATGGCTGTTATTGAAGCAAATTACGACTTTACTGCATGTGGCTTTAATAACCATGGATTACTTAGCGCTGCGAGTGAGAACAACGGCTCATGTAAAATTTTTGCGTTTGCTAAATTAAACGATTTAAGTAAACAAAATACGTTGGATTGCTTTGGTAAGTTTTACCGAGAAGACGTGCTGCAAAACCCTAAAGGTGATGATCACATGAACATTCGCACCTTTATGTTAGCGCCAGAGACAACGCCATTCTTAGGTATTACCTTTGAAGGCGAGCCACTAAAAGCAAAATAGTCAGCAAAAATTAAAGCGGCTTTTCCATAAAATAGCGCGTACCAGAGCGCGGATAATTATTAAGTTGATACTTAACACTATAACCGCGCTTTTCATAAAAGGGTTTTGCTTGAAAATCTAGCGTATCAAGCTGAGCGGTCGTTGCACCTAGTTCAATAGCTGATTGTTCAAGTGCCGTTAGCAACTTATCTGCAAGCCCTTGACCTCGCGCTACATCGCTACACCAAAGCCAACTAATCATCAGCCAATTTCCAAATACACACCCACTAATACCGGCAACAAGCTCGCCTTGCTCATCTGTAAATTTATAGCCTAATGGCACTCTTTGCGCATCAAAATGCTGGGCATTAAATTCAACCATTTTTGTGCGAAGCGCTGAGTTTAACGCGTCGGTATTATCTGCTTTTAATTGATACATGTTCCGCCCTTAAAGGAGCAGATACTAGCAAACTAGTTCTATCAATACAGGTTGTTTTTACCGTAAGGTACTTCGAGCATATTACTGCCGGTTTTTTCGGGCTGTCCGCACATTTCGTCGTAAGCGCTTGTTTGGCGCAGTACCATTCCCGCATAGGCTATTTTATCAAAACGCTTTTGAACATGCAGTGGGCTTAGCGCTCTTAAAAACTCACCGCTGTCTTCTGTTACATAGTATTCAACGTTATTAATCATTACTGATACTTGATAAAGCGCCATATCTAACGAGTGAACAATGACTTTTTGTAGCGGCTCGTGCTTTTTTAACTGTGAAAATTTAATACCCATCTTGGCTACCTTTTTATATTTAACCTGAGTTCTGGTTATTTAACATTATCGATACGCAGCTTTGCTATAATCACGATCAAATTTTTATTAGCCGCTGGCGTCACACGTTATGAGCACAAAAATCCGACTCGCTAAATATATTGCCCATGCAGGTATTTGTTCTCGTAAACAGGCATCGCGTTTAATTGATGAAGGTGTTGTGACTGTAAATAATCGCCCAGCGAATCATATAGATCACGTTGATGAGCAAGACATTGTAATAGTGAATGAAAAAGAAATTAAAGGTGCTGCCGATTTAGTTTATTTTGCGTACCACAAACCAGTAGGTATTGACTGCAAATTAAATATTGATGACCCAGCCAGCCTTATTCACCATTTGCCCACACTCACCCGCGTTTACCCTATTGGTCGATTAGATAAAGACTCTCGCGGTTTGCTTATTTTGACCAACGATGGGGATTTTTGTAATCAACTAATACATCCTGACTTCCACCAGCCTAAACATTATTTAGTCACCGTAAATAAGCCTTTAGACGATGCTTTTTGTAAAAAAATGGCAGCAGGCGTACCCGTTGATAAACACATAACCCTGCCTTGTGAAGTAAATAAAATAGCCAGCAATCAGTTTAGTATTGTTTTAAAACAAGGGCTAAACAGACAAATACGTAAAATGGCGCATTACTGCGGATATAAAGTAATTGATTTATTTAGAGTGCAATTTAGTGACCTCACCCTTTCAAAACTAAACCTACCTGAAAACCAATATATACAAATTAATAAAAACGATATTTCAAAAATCTAATACCAAGTCACTTAATTACATCTCAAAAAGTTAAAAATAAACTTGCAATTACAGATTACAGGCGTAGTCTTTAATTAAAGATTACATTTGTAGGCAATAGCATGATTGAGTTATCAAAAGCAGAGTTTGACGTGCTCGACGCACTTTGGATTAACTACCCCGCCACCGCGAGCCAAATAATTGAGCGCTTAAGCGACGATAAGCAATGGCACGAAAAAACCATTAAAACCCTACTAGGTCGACTAGTAAAAAAAGGCGCACTTACATTTGAAAAAGAAGGTCGTCAGTATATTTATATGCCGTGTATGGAGCGCGCCGACTACACCTTAAAAGAAAGCCAAAACTTTATTGAGCGCTTTTTTAGTGGACGTATTGCGCCACTTGTAAGCGGTTTTGCTAAATCGGAGCAGCTTTCTC